>CAZWXX010000096.1:0-4955 GCA_964637865.1 uncultured Muribaculaceae bacterium
ACATTCTTTATAATTTTGGAATACCCTTACCCCTTATAATCTAGAACAGAGCGATTTTTTTTAGAAAATATCCTGTTTTTCATTGATATTTCAGTCGAATTATTGTATATTTAGTATAGTAGAGAATAGAAAAGATACATTTTTGCCCACTCATAAAGTAGCTACCTTTATGAGCGACATTTTATCAAAGATAATATTAAAAAAAAGTAGAATTTTGTAATTTAGTTTTCTTATTTTTAAAACTTATTACATATTTTCTACTTTCTTTATATAAAGCCAAAATTTTATTTTTTAATATCTAACTCTAACTTATCTAATATTTCTTGATTAATTTGCTCAATCGTTTTTATTTTTTCGTCTTTTACGCATTCAATTCGATTCCAATTATATAATTCTGATAATTCTATATAAGCATCTTCTGAGTTTTGTAAATATGCTATATTTTCTACTTTCTCTTGTTCTTGCTTTTTCAATTCTTTAGAATACTGGTACGGTAGATGAAGAAAAAAGGTTTGATCTGGTTTTGGTAACTTTAAAAGCCAATACTCTAGTTTATCAATCCATTGGTACATATGAAAGCGTTCTTCTTTATCTATTATTTTCGCTCCTTGGTGTGCCATATTAGAAAAGATATAGCGATCTAGAATTACAAAATAATCATCATTTAAATATTTTTCAATTTTTTTGAAATTATATTTTCTATCTGCAGCATAGTAAAGACAAGCAATATAAGGATCCACTTCAGATGGATCTTCTTCAAAAAAGGATGGGGAAATTTCTTTTTTTCCTAAATAAGAACCTCCTACGATTTTTCCTGTTGGGGTATCATACATTGGAAAAGCAAAGTGAACTACTGGATATCCTTTTTCTTTTAGTACTTTAACCAGCATTTTTGACTGGGTCTCTTTTCCAGAACATTCATTTCCTTCAATAACAATTAACTTTCCCATTTTCTCGCCTCAATTCTAAGACTATTATACTTTAGAACAAACGTTTAGTCAATTATATTGTTCTCATCATCAAATTCTGCTAGGAAGCATTTACGACTTGCTAGATAATCACACATGTGAACAAAACTTTCATATTTTGTCTTTGGTGCAGGCAGAGTGATATCACTATAATTATTGGTAGTCCATGGTCCCATATGAGAAGAGACTACCTTTTTTAAGAAAGCAATATCTTCTTTTTCAAATCCTAACTCTTCCCCTTTTTTATCTATTAGATTTGCTATTAAAAGTGGATGTTCAAATTTTGTATAAGTATCTTTTATTTCTCCATGTTTTAGTCCATCATGGACCATTAAGGCAATTAGCATTAAATCTTTTTCTTTTTTTGTATATTTATCACCAATGGATGGATCTTCTAATAACTCATAAGCAAAGCGTACTGCTACTTTGGTATGTCTAAGAAGCCCTCCTTCGCCTAGTGCATACTTTGGATGATATTTTCCAGTGGAAGATGCTGCTACTTCGAAAAAGTAGTCTGGGAGACTTTCTATTAATTTGGTAGTACTCTCTCTTAAGTTATTATCTTTTATATAATTTAATTCTTTAAAAAAACATTTACTCTTTTCCATATATAAACTCCTCTATAATATAATTACTAATATATATTTTATCTTCTGGTATTTTTAAATAATCTCCTTCTTCTAGTAATAATTTGATATCTACTAAATGATGATAGGAAAAAACTTCTTCTATTTTGATATTATACTTTTTAAAAAAGTCTTTTTTATTGATGCCTTTTGTGAGGCGGAGATTTAAAATTACTTCATAGATCATCTTGTCCTCTTTTTTTATATTTTCATATTCTAAATGGTATATTCCTTTTAAATACTTGGTAATACTTCTTGTGTTCTTCCCTCTTTTATTATTATGGTAAAAAGCAGCTCCTAAACCTATTCCATAATAGTTTTCATTGTGCCAATAAACTAGATTGTGTCTTGACTTATAACCTGGTTTTGCAAAGTTACTGATTTCATAGTGTAAATATCCTGCTTCTTTTAGTTTTTTACAGATTAGCTCATACATTTCATAATCTAACTCACTGTCTATTGGTTTTTCTTTTTTAATTGCTAGTTTCGTATTTTTTTCAATTATGAGTGAATAGGTAGAAATATGGGAAGGATCTTGAGATAAGATAAAATCAATATCTTGTTCTAAATCTTTTTTGGTTTGATTTTTATAAGCATATATTAAATCTATATTGATATTAGTAAGTCCTATCTGTTTTGCATAAGAGATTATTTTTCTGACATGATTTAGATTATTTTTTCTACCTAGATATTCTTCTCCTTTTTTATTTATGGTTTCTAGACCAAAGCTTAGTCGATTTATGCCATAACTTTTTAATAAATCTAGTTTTTCTTTGGTAGTAGAAGAGAAGTTACATTCTATGGTGTATTCTACATTTTCTTCTTTTTTTACTGTTTCTATCATTGATAATAGTTTTTTTAAATTATTTATGCTAAGACAACTAGGAGTTCCTCCTCCGATGTAGATTGTTTTTAGTTTTTCTTGTCTATATACTTCCTTTAATTCTTCTTTTAATGAATCTAGATATTTTTCTGTTTGTGTTTCGTTATAAAACATTTTACAAAAGTCGCAATAAGTACAGATGGTATTACAGTATGGAATATGAATATAAAGGGACGTTGTCACATTTTCAGTCCTTTTTTTATTATTTTTGTACTATCATTTATGATAGTGGGACTAAGATCAAACATGTTAGAAATACCAAAGGGATTTTCAATTAGAATCGTTTTATCCTCTAACTTTAATTCCTTTTGAACTATGATATTTACCATTGTATCTATTTCTTCTATATGATGAGCTAAGAAGCAGATATTTTCTAAATACCTTAAGTTAAATATATTTAATGCATAGTCTTTTAAATAAAAAGCTTTATTTAGGAATGGTATATCACTCTGTAGTATTTTATCGACATCCAAGAATTCTTCAAAGGACTCTACAGTGGATAAAATACTACAATTTAAAAAGTTTCTATTATGTTCTATATTAGGATAGGTTATGATTTGTTCTTCTCTTAATGCATAGATATTTGGTCCATCTGTATAATAAGCATCTATGGAAATATTTTCATCTCTTACTGTAAACATATTATTCTCCTTCACTTAGAATGCTCATAAAGGCTTCTTGAGGCAATTCTACTTTTCCAATTTGTTTCATTTTCTTCTTTCCTTCTTTTTGTTTTTCTAAAAGTTTTTTCTTTCTTGTAATATCTCCACCATAACATTTTGCTAAAACATCTTTTCTAAGTGCCTTTACTGTGCTTCTTGCAATGATATGATTTCCAAGAGAGGCTTGAATGGGTACTTCAAATAACTGCCGTGGAATTGCTTCTTTTAAATTGTTGACTACTGCTTTTCCACGCTGATAAGCAAAATCTTTATGAACAATGGTACTTAAGGCATCTACTACTTCTCCATTTAATAAAATATCCATTTTTACTAAATCACTTTCTTTATATCCGATTAAGTCATAGTCAAAGGAAGCATATCCTTTTGTAGATGACTTTAGTTTATCGAAAAAATCATAGACAATTTCTGATAGTGGCAAATCGTAGTGAATGTTCACTCGTGTTTTATTAATATAATCCATTGAAACAAAGCTTCCTCTTTTTCCCTGGCATAATTCCATAATTGGTCCGATATATTCTGTTGGAGATAGAATATTGGTACGAATATATGGTTCTTTTACTACTTTTATTTTTTCTTTATTTGGAAATTTTGTTGGGGAATCGATCGATATTTCTTCTTGGTTTGTTAAAATAACTTTATAGATTACGGATGGTGCTGTAGTAATTAGTTCTATTCCTGCTTCTCGTGTAATGCGTTCTTTGATGATTTCCATATGTAATAGTCCTAAAAAACCGCAACGGAATCCAAAACCTAGAGCTTCACTCGTTTCTGGTTCAAATATTAGCGAGGCGTCATTTAGTTTTAATTTATTTAGTGCATCCCGTAAGGGTTCGAATTTCACACTGTCGATTGGATAAAGTCCACAAAAGACCATAGACTTCATGGGTTGATAACCTGATAAAGGCGCTTTTTCTTTTTCATTTTCTAAAGTGATGGTATCCCCTACTTTTACTGCTGAAATATCTTTGATAGATGCTACCACAAAACCTACTTCTCCAGCGGACAATGTCTTTACTTTTTCCTCTTTTGGTGTATTTTTGAAGAGTTCTACTACTTCGTATTTTTTTCCTGTAGCCATCATTTCTATTTTATCGCCTACGGAGAGTTTTCCATTTACGATCCGTGTTGAAATGATAACACCACGATAACTATCAAAGATGCTATCGAATATCAAAGCTTGCAGTGACTTTTGCACCTCTCCTGTCGGTGCTGGTATTTTGTTTACAATAGCATCTAGAAGTTTTTCTACTCCTTCTCCTGTTTTAGCAGAAGTTAGAATAATCTCGTCATCGTCAAATCCTACTAAATCTATTAGTTCTTGTTTTACTTTAGGAATATCAGCATTGGGTAAATCTATTTTATTAATTACTGGTATAATTACTAAATTATTTTCGAGTGCTAAATATAAATTGGCTAATGTTTGTGCTTCAATTCCTTGGGCTGCATCTACTACTAATATTGCTCCTTCACATGCGGCGAGAGATCTAGATACTTCATAAGAAAAATCAACATGACCGGGGGTATCAATCAAATTTAATAAGTAGGTAGTACTATTTGTTTGATAATTTAGGGAAGCTGTATTTAATTTTATGGTAATACCTCGTTCTCGTTCAATATCCATGCTATCTAACATTTGATTTACTGCTTCTCTTTTGCTAACCGCTCCCGTTTTTTCTAAAATTCTATCCGCTAGTGTGCTTTTACCATGATCAATATGAGCAATAATGGAGAAGTTTCTAATTTTATCTATCACATTCTCACGTCCTATCTCTTTTTATTGTATCAAATATATCAT
>CAZWXX010000097.1:0-4807 GCA_964637865.1 uncultured Muribaculaceae bacterium
TTATGTTTTAGAGTAAAAGAACAATATAATGGTAAAAAAGTAAAAGTCTACATTTTAGATTCCGAAAATATTTATGTAGATATTATTAATGAAGTAGAAAGGAGTAAATCTTATGAAAAATAGAAGTGAATTAAGAGAAATAATTATGAAAGTAGTCTATCAAGTATTAATATATGAAGATACTAATCTTTCTTATAATATAGAGGACTTAATTGCAGAACAGATGGAGCTTGAAAATGAATATGTAAATACAATGGTAAAAGGAATCATAGACCATAAAAAAGAGTTATATCACCTTGCAGATAAATACTTAGTAGACTGGAAAATGTCTCGTCTAAACAAAGTAGATCAAGTAATTATAGCAATGGGTATTTATGAGTTAACCATGACTTCTACTCCAGCTATTGTTGCAATCAATGAAGCAATAGAACTTTCTAAAAAATATAGCGAAGAAGCAGTAACAAAGATGACCAATGGAGTCCTAGACGCTATTTATCATAGTGAGGATTATCATGAATGATAAATATATTACGATCAGTAGCATAACAAAATATATTAAATACAAAATAGATAATGATATTAATTTACAAGAAGTATTTATAAAAGGAGAAATATCTAACTTCAAAGCTCATTCCAGAGGACACTTTTATTTTACTTTAAAAGATGAAACAAGTAGAATAAATGCCATTATGTTTGCATCTAGTGCAAGACAAATTGCCTTTAAGCCGACAGATGGAATGAAAGTATTAGTAACTGGGAAAATAAGCGTTTATGAAGCAACAGGGGCTTATCAAATCTATGTATCAGAGATGTTAGAAGATGGAGTTGGTAATTTATATATTGCCTTTGAACAATTAAAAAAGAAATTACAAGAAGAAGGCTTATTTAATGAAGAAAGAAAAAAACGTCTTCCGAAAATCCCTCAAAAAATAGGTATCGTAACAGCACCAACCGGGGCAGCGATTCGAGATATTTTATCAACAATCAATAGAAGATGGCCCTATGTTACGACTTATTTATTTCCTTCATTAGTCCAAGGAATAGAAGCAAAGGATGATGTAGCGCGACAAATAAAAAGAGCGGATGAAGCAGGGTGTGATGTTTTGATCATAGGACGTGGTGGAGGATCGATTGAAGACTTATGGTGTTTTAATGAAGAAATTGTTGCTAGAGCCATATATGAAGCTAAAACACCTATTATTAGTGCCGTTGGACATGAAGTGGATTTTACGATTGCAGACTTTGTTGCAGACGTTCGTGCCCCAACACCAACCGGGGCAGCCGAAATGGCAGTGCCAAACAAAATAGATGTAAGAAACCACCTAAAACAACTAGAAATTAGAACGACCAAAATAACTACAAATTTAATAAAATTAAAAAGAGAAAGATTAAGTCAAATTACCAATAAATATATCTTTAAAAATGCAAGAAACATTTATGAACCAAAAGAACAGGCTTTTAGTTATATCTTAGATAAACTAAAAACAACTAGTAAAAATTTAATTCAAATAAAGCAAAAAGAACTAGATATTTATAAAACGAGCTTTATTTTCAAAAATCCAAGCTTATTGCTAGAGAAAAAGAAAAACGCCTATTTACAAACAATATCAAAACTAGAGCCCCTAAGTCCACTATTAACATTAAAACGTGGTTATGCTATTGTAAAAAAAGATGGGAAGGCAATAACAAAGAAAAAAGATTTAAAGAAAAAAGATAGACTAGATTTAGCACTCCAAGATGGAGATATCCAAGTAGAAGTAGTATCTGAATAATCAATAACAAGATTCCATTTATAATAGTTAGGAGGTGCCTTAAATGGAAAAAGAAAAGAAAGAAAAAAGTTTTGAAGAAAATCTAGAAGAATTAGCAAAAATTGTCGAAAAATTAGAAGCAGGAGAAACACCACTAGATGATGCAATTGAAGAATTTCAAAAAGCAATGCATCTTGCAAAGTCTTGCGATGAAAAATTAAAAACAGCAGAAGAAGCCATTCATAAAATTGTAGATAACGACGATGAGATAAAAGATTTTGCAATCAAAGAATAAAATTGTAAGGAAGATAAAATATGCAAGGAAATGCTAAACAAATAAAGTATTTTTCAAAAATCACAAATTCCCTATATGATGACTTTAAAATTGAATTTTTATCCACTTTAATCACACAGATTGATATTATTTGATCTCATATATGTCCTTATAAATATTTACCAAGAGAAATGTTTTTAGATAGAATTAATCAAAGCACAGTTGATAATTCAACAGAGTACTTTTTAGATAAAATGGAAGAGTTTAAATGAATAGATTCTAAAAGAGTTATTATAAATTATATATAAACAAAGAGAAACCAATATCAGTGTTTAGATTATTAATTTTATTTATGAAAGGAGAGAGTAAGGTGAATGATAATATTGTAGAAAAAAATAAGTTTTTAATTTATGAAGCAAATGATACTATTAAAGTTGCAGTTGTTTTAGAAGATGAAGATATTTGGTTAACTCAAGAACAAATAAGTAAATTGTATAATAAAGCAAAATCAACAATCAATGAACATATAAAGAATATTTATGCTGAAGAGGAGTTAAAAGAGATAGAGACAATGAGAAAATTCGGTAATTCCGAATTTTCTACAAAACCAACAAATTTTTATAATTTAGAAATGATAATTGCAATTGGGTATCGAGTAAAATCAAATCGAGGAACACAATTTAGAATTTGGGCAAATACTATATTAAAAGAATATTTAGTTAAGGGATACAACATAAACGTTGAACGGTTTAAAAATAATGGAAGTGACCCTTATTTCGAAGAATTGCTTGAAAAAATTAGAGATATAAGATCGAGCGAAAAAGTTTTTTGGAGAAAAATACTTGATATATATTCAACAAGTATTGATTATAATCCTAAAGAAAAAATTACGATAGATTTTTTTAAAACTGTACAAAATAAAATGCACTTTGCTGTTTCAAAAAATACAGCAGCCGAGATTGTCTTTCATAGAGTTGATAGTAACAAAAATAATATTGGACTTACCAATTTTAAAGGAGATATGCCTACGAAGTCTGAGACAGAGATAGCAAAAAATTATTTAACATTAGATGAACTTAATATATTAAATAGGCTAGTGTCGGCTTATTTAGACATTGCTGAAATAAATGCACTCAAAAGAAAAGCAATGACCATGCAAGATTGGATAAAAGAATTAGACAGTTTTTTAACTATGACTCATAATGATATTTTAAAAACTAAAGGTTCAATATCTCATGAAATGGCACTAAAAAAAGCCCATGAAGAATATGACAAATATATGAAAAACCATTTAACTCGTGCCGAAAAAGATTATTTAGAAATTATGAATATAGAAATGAAAGAATTAGATAAATAATGTTATTTGATAGCAGTTATCGGTAATACTGCTACAGAAGTTATAGTAGAAAGAGCAAATTAGTTTCTATCGATAATTTATACAAAAAAGATTAGATGAAAAATTAAGTAATTATAAAAATTTATTAGAGCAAATAAAAATAAAATAAACTAATAAGAAAAATTTCCCACAATGAAAAGAAATAAGTCTTTTTCTTTTGCCAATATTTATAAGATTTTTTTTAAGTATATAATCCATACTATAAATGTAGTAATCGTTTTTAAAAGGAGATGATTTTTATGAATTTTAAAAACAAACTACAAATTTTTATTGCCTTTCTTTTATTTATTCTACCACTAAATGTATGCGCTTATTCAGACTATATTATCCCAGGAGGATCAACAGTTGGAATTGAAGTAAATTCAAAAGGAGTTTTAGTAGTGGGATTCTACAAGGTCGATAATACTTACATTGGACGGGATGCCGGATTTGAAGTAGGAGATAAAATCTTAAAAATAGATGCCAAGGAAGTAAATAGTATTGACGAAATGATTACTACAATAGAGAAGAATCCAAGTAAAGATATTACAATTTTAGTAGACAGAAATAATAAATCACAGGAAATAAAACTAAAGCTAGAAAGTGATGAGAATGGCGTATATAAAACAGGACTATATGTAAAAGATCAAATTACAGGAATTGGTACACTAACCTATATAGATCCAGAAACAAGAAAATTTGGTGCCCTAGGTCATGAAATCATTGAGAAAACAACAGCACTAAAATTTGAAATGAAAGATGGAACTATTTTTAATGCCAATGTTGTAGGAATTACAAAAAGTGAAAAGAATAAAGCAGGAGAGAAAAATGCTACTTATGATAAAAATGCAGTCTATGGTAAAATAGAAGAAAATGAAATTTCTGGAATATTTGGTAACTACACAGATGCTCTTCCAGAAGATGAAAAACTAAAAGTAGCACAAAAAGAAGAAGTACATACAGGAAATGCTACAATTAGAACTGTAGTAGAAGGAGAGAAAATAGAAGAATATACAATTAATATTCTAAAATTAGATGATGCCAATAAAACAAAAAATATCTTATTTGAAATCACAGATAATAAACTACTAGAAAAAACAGGTGGAGTAGTGCAGGGAATGAGTGGTTCCCCAATCCTACAGGATAATAAAATTGTGGGCGCGGTTACCCATGTAATTGTAAATGACAGTACAAAAGGTTACGGAATATTTATTACGACAATGTTAAAAGAAGGCGAGAATTAGAAGTGATCATACTTCTTTTTCTTTTTAGACAGGAATCAGGAATTAGTGTATAATAAATAAGAGGTGACTAACTATAATAAGTCAAGTCATTTTTTCAAAAATCTTTTTAAGATTTTTGTTCCACGCCAAAAAGATTTTAAAAATGTAAATTTTTAAAATTTTA
>CAZWXX010000098.1:0-4767 GCA_964637865.1 uncultured Muribaculaceae bacterium
CCACCTGCACGACCTCCGATAACTGTTTTTCCTTTTAAATCATCTAACTTAAAGTTGTCATATTTTTTTCGAGATACTAAAAATGTTCCATCTTTTTGCGTAAGTTGTGCAAAAGTTTTTAAATAATCTTTTTCACCACCATGATAGACATAAATCGTAGCTTCACTTCCTGAAAAACCAATATCAGCATCTCCCGATAATACTGCTGCAGTTACTTTATCAGCACCAGGTGTTAAAATGACATCAACATCTAAGCCTTCTTCTTCAAAATAACCTTTTTCAAGTGCAACATACTGAGGGGCATAAAAAATAGTATGGGCAACCTCTGCCAAAACGACCTTTTGTAATGTCTTATCCTCTTTTTTGTTAAAATCAAAGAATACAAGAGAAACTAGTACTAAAATAATAAATAAGCCAAGTATAAATGTCCAAATCTTTTTCATAAATTCACTCCTTTCAAAATCATTGTATTATACGTAATTTTCATAAAACGGTTACTAAACAATTTTGAATATTCAAAAAACGAAAAGCATAAGCTTTAAAGAAAGGAATTTCCTTTTCACGAAAATTTCACATTTCATATTGAAGTTTCAATTTTCTAGATATATAATGGATATAGAAAGGAGCGAAAAAAAGTGAAAAATGTAAAAATACTATTAGCAGTAATAGCAGTAGGAATTTTAATAACAGGTTGTGGAAAGAAGGAAACATTAACTTGTACCAATACACAAACTGCAAGCGGTGTATCCATGGATCAAAAAGTAGAAGTTACCTTTAATGGAAAAGATGTAGAATACATCAAAATGAATGTAGATAGTAAAGCTACAACTGATGTAATTAAAAAGAATTGGAATGTATTTGCAAGTACTCTTGATAAACAATACCCAAATGAAGACAAAAATGGAATCAAAGTAACAACAAAGAATAATAAAGATAAATACACATATGATATTTCTATTGAAATAGACTTAAATAAAGCAGATAAGAAGAGTTTATCTAAATATAATTTAGGGGATATTGCCAATGCTAGAGGAAGTCTAAAAGAAGTAAAAGAATCCGCTGAAAAATCTGGATTTACATGTAAATAAAAGAAAATAATCATGAAAAAATAAGAGGTATATTCTTTATCTTTAAGAAGATGCCTCTTTTAAAATCGAAAATAGTTGCAATTTGTAAAACATTGTGGTATAATATAGCCACAAATCGAATAGGGGGAAAATAAAAATGAAAAAGCTAATAAGACAATTATTATTAATTACCTTAATTGCATTCGCAGGATTTTTTAGTCTAATTGAGAATGCACAAGCAGCACCAAATGCGGTTACAACAACACAGAATCCAACATTATTACCAGGATATGTAAATGGAACTAGATTTCATATTATTCCACTAACGAATGGGACCATTACCTATTGTCTAAATTTACATAAAACAGAACCACGTAGTCATACATTATATTTAGCAAGAGAAATGGATGCCGGAGTGACATATATCTTAGAAAATGGATATCCGAAAAAAAGTATCTTAGGTGATAAAAATAAAGACTATTATATTACACAATCTGCAATTTGGTGGTATCTAGATAAAACAACAGGATCATCAAACTTATCTAGTGCCTTTAAATCAGGTGGAAGCGATGACTATGGTTTAAGACCATACATTAAAAAACTAGTAACAGGAGCAACTAAGGCGAAAAATGCAGGATATGCAAATCCTACCATTGAAATGAATACCAGTAATCAAAAATTACAATTAACAAGTGATGGAAAATATTATGAATCACAACCAGTTGCTATCAAAGGAAATGGTGTTTCTAGTAAAGTAGATGTAGAATTAACAAAAGCACCATTAGGAACAGAAATTATTTCAACATCACAAGCGCGCAAAACAAAATTTAAAGTAGGAGAGAAATTTAAAGTACGTATTCCTTCATCTGCAATGACAAAATCAAATGCTGATATCAAGGTCAAAGCAAGTGCTTCAGGAAGCTATAATAAAGCATATGAGTATCGTCCAACAAATGATGCTCTCCAAAACTTAGTAATTTTATATCCAGTAAGCAAAAATACCAAAGCAACGATTGGTTTAAATGCTTCTAAATCAGTTGTAAACATCTTAAAAGTAGATAAATCTACTTCTGCGCCATTAGCAGGAGCAACATTAGAAGTAAAAAATGCGAGTGGAAAAACAGTAGCAACTTGGACATCTACTACAGAAAGTTATAAGATTTCAGATCTTCCAAATGGTACATACACAGTAAGAGAATTAAAAGCACCAAAAGGATATGTATTAAACACCACTCCAGTAACATTTACCATTACAGATCAAAATAAAAATATAACGGTAAAAATGGAAAACACAGTAAAAGATAGCCTTGTCAATATCATAAAAATAGATAAAGCAACCAAAAGTCCATTAGCAGGAGCACTATTAGTTCTAAAAGATAAAGATGGTAAAACAATTACAAGTTGGACATCAACTACCAAGGCACATCAAATTTCAAAACTTCCAAATGGTACTTATATTTTAAAGGAGACAAAAGCGCCAAAAGGATATAAACTAAATAGTGAGCCAATTACCTTTACCATAACAGATGAAAATAAAAGTGTAACCATTGAAATGGAAAATGCACCAAAAACAAATGTGGTAAATATTCTAAAAATAGATAAAATGACAAAAGAACCATTAAGCGGAGCTACTCTAGTAGTAAGAGATGAAAATAAAAACGTAATTGCACGTTTTAAAACAACAGAAGATCCATATACCTTACAAGATTTGGAAGATGGAACTTATACGGTAGAAGAAGAAGAAGCACCAAAAGGGTATGAGAAAAGTGAAGAAGTAATCTCATTTACTATAGATGAAGAACATACGACACATCAAATTACTTTTGAAAATATAGCAGAAACAGTAGTACCATTTACAAGTACATCTACAATGATGTATGGCTTAGGAACACTCGTTTTATTAGCAGGAATAGGATTTGTATATTATTATGCAAAAAAACAACAAGCCTAGTATACCTTGGATAGCATCCTTTATCATCCTACTTGGAATCTTGATGCTATCTTACAATTATGTACAAGCAAAACGACTTGTAGCATATGAATATATGGACAATATCTTTTATGAACAAGATAAAAATAAAGAAATAAATGATGATAAAACGAAAGAAAAAGTAGAAGAACCATCCATAGAACAAACAACAAAAGATGTTCCTAAGAAAGAATATAAATATCAATATGTAGGTTATCTAGAAATTCCTAAAATTAATCTAAGAAAAGGAATTGTAGATAAATCATCAAGAGATAATGACGTAGAAAAAAATCTATTTGTTGCCAGTAATTCTACTTATCCAGATATCGAAAATGGAAATTTAATTATTGCAGGACATTCTGGTACTGGTTATAAAGCATTTTTTAAAAACTTATATAAACTAGGAATCAGTGATATTGCAAGAGTAGAATATAACGGTAGAATCTACACCTATCAAGTAACAAAAATCTATGAACAGAAAAAAACAGGACGACTTGCCATCTATAGAGATGATCAAAAAACAACCTTAACACTAATTACTTGTACAAAAGACAGTGATGATAAACAAACGATTTATATTTTAGAACTAGTTAATGTAGAATAAAAATAAAAAGGGGGGATTTTATGCTACAAGTATCACTAGCGGAAAAACTAGAAATATTAAAGAAAATAATGTTTTCATCCAGTGTTTCTATCATAACACTAGCAATTATTTTATTTATTGGTTTCTTATTCGCAACAACAAATAAACATAATAGCAGGGAAAGTAAAAAAATATATATCTTGCTCTATATCACTTGTGGTTTTGCACTTATCATTAAATATGCACCATCCCTTATGAATTTAGTTGATTACTTTATGAATCATGTGTTCATTTTAATTTATTTTCCTAATTTAGCAGTCTATTTTTTAGCAATTATAATTAGCAACATCTTAATGTGGAAAAGTATGTTTAAAAATGATGATAAATCACTAAAGATAATCAATACCATCTTCTTTTGTAGTATTCATTACCTATTTGTCCTATTATTAGGAATTATTTCTAAAAATAACTTAAACATATTTGAACTAACATCTGTCTACGGTGATAAAATAGCACTTTCTCTAATAGAGTTAAGTAGTCTACTATTTGTTATCTGGATTTTGTTAATAGGAATTTACTTTATTGTAAAAAAGATAATCGGAACGAACCATGGGCTAGTTCTAGAAGAAGTACCAGAGGACTCAAAATATAAAATAAAACAAGAAAAACCATATGTAATAGTAGAGCCTCCAGTAGAATCATTTGAAGTAAAAGAAAGAAAATCAATGAAACCATCATTAACAGATGAAAAAAAGAAACAAGTAGAAGCTATTTATGATAGTATGTTAACAGTAGAAGATTATAAAATTTTACTAGAACTTCTAAAAGAATATCGTTATAAAGAAAAAATAGAACAAACAGAATTACAAGAAAATTATCGAGTAAATGATTTACAGTCACTATATGGAAAAGCAAAATAAAACAGTTGAGCTCATCAGCTGTTTTTTTCTGTTAAGCGAGTTATTTGAAAAAAAGTAATAAAAAGAGTAGGGGTTGAATATAAAGTAAAAAAATATCCAAAATATGTTGTTATATCGATGAATAATGTTATAGGCAAATGATCACTCAATTTCGAAGAGCCCAAATTTCTACATTCTTTTTTCATTATATTCTATAAAATGCTACTCATAAAGGAAGATACTTTATGA
>CAZWXX010000099.1:0-4729 GCA_964637865.1 uncultured Muribaculaceae bacterium
GACTAAAAGGAGGTAAATTATGGCATACAGAAAATTAGGACGCGATAATAAACATAGAAGAAGTATGCTTGCAACACTTACAAAGCAAGTAATTCTAAATGAACAAATTACTACAACTGATACACGTGCTAAAGAAGTTCGTAAATTTGTTGACAAAATGGTTACTTACGGTAAAAAAGGGGATTTAGGATCTCGTCGCCGTGCCCTAGCATTTGTTCATAATGATAAGAAAGTAGTAGACAAAGTATTTAATGACTTAGCAAAACGTTATGAAAATCGTAACGGTGGATATACACGCATTCTAAAGTTAGACGAAAGACGTGGGGATAATGCCTTAATGGTAATTTTAGAATTAGTGGATAAAAAAACAACGGATAGCGAATAAATCAAGTGAATTTCAAATCATTTGATTTTTTTTGCTTTCATTAGAAAAAATATAAGCTAGGCAAAAGAAAGTACGAAACTTACCTTTTGGTATTCTATAATTTTATGTTATAATAAGAAAAAAAGAGGTGATTCAATGAAAGCTCTCATTACTGGTGCATCTAGTGGAATCGGCTTAGAAATGGCAAAGTATTTGGCAAGTAAAAAAATAGAATTAATCCTAGTCGCACGAAATAGAAAAAAATTAGAACAATTACAAGAAGAATTGCCAACAAAAACAACCATTATAGTAACAGATTTAAGTATTGAACAAAAAGTAAAAGAGCTATATGTATTAACAAAAAATGAAAATATTGATATTTTAATTAATAATGCTGGCTTTGGTTATTGCGGTGATTTTGATAAAGGGGAACTTGCAATAGATTTGCCTATGATAGAAACCAATATAAAAGCAGTGCATATTTTAACTAAAATGTTTTTGCGAGATATGATAAAAAAAGACAAAGGATATATTCTAAATGTAGCATCTAGTGCAGGTCTTTTACCAGGGGGTCCACTAATGACTACTTATTATGCAACAAAATCTTATATAGTAAGCTTAACAGAAGGAATATACTATGAATTAAAAAAGAAAAAAAGTAACGTTACTATTTCATGTTTATGTCCAGGACCAGTAAAAACTAATTTTAATAATGTTGCTAATGTAGAGTTTAAAATGAAAGGTATGAAGAGCAGTGAAGTAGCACAATATGCAATTGATGAGATGTTCAATAAAAAAATGCTAATCATACCAGGTTTAAAAATGAAATGTGTAAAATTCTTTAGTCATTTTTTAAGTGATAAACAACTATTAAGAAAAACATATAAAATTCAACAAAAGAAAATAAAGACTAAAAAAGATTAAGAGAGATGAAAAATTTCCCTTTCTTTTTTTTCAAAAAAAGCTATAATAGAAAGATATGGAGGTAGCAAAATGAGTAGTTTAATAACAATAAAAAATTTAAATTACAAAAGTATATTAAAAGATATAAACATGAATATAGAACAAAACCAAATAGTTGCTATCTCAGGTCCTAATAAATGTGGTAAAACTACATTAATGAAAATATTAAGCGGAATTGTAAGGGAAGAAGAATCCATAATATTTGAAAAATCTTATCTAAGTTCTATACCTCAAAATGAAATGAATCAAAAAATTGGCTTTGTAATTTCAGGTATAAATATACCATTTTTATTTAATACAGTAGAAGAAGAGTTACTATTTATATTAGATACTTTAGGTTTGAGTGAACAAGACCAAAAAAAGAGATATCAAAGAATTATTTCTCTTTTTAAATTAAAAAACAATACTCAAAAAGATCCAACTCAATTATATCCATTTTTAAAAACAAAAGTTTTATTAGCCCTTGCTACAATAAAGAATCCTAAAGTATTATATTTAGATAATATCTTTGTAACATTACAACAAAAAGAAGTGCAAGAAATAATGAAAATTTTAAACATATTAAAAAAAGAAGAAAATTTAACAATTGTTATGACCACTAACAGTTTAGAACAAACTTTAGAGTGTGACTATTTATACATTTTAAATGAAGGAAAGATCGTTCTAAAAGGAGTTCCCTTAGACGTATTACAAGAAGATAGCCTATTAAATAAAATGGGTTTATCCCTACCCTTCATGGTAGATTTGTCTTTAAAACTAAAATATTATGAACTACTAGATAGAATGGAACTAGATATGGATAGGATGGTGGATATCTTATGGAAATAATGTTTAAAAATATTTCTAATGAAATTCTCCATAATTTATCATTTGAAATAAAGGAAGGACAAATAATTGGTATTACTGGAACGGGAAAAACAACTCTTTTAAAAATGATAAACGATACCCTACCAATAGAAGGAAATGCTACTTATAAAGATTTAGCATATAATAAAAAAAATAGATTTGAAATTAGAAAAAAAATAATCCTAGTAGAATCTATTATAACGCCCCAATTTGTATTATCCACTATAGAAGAGTATATGAATTTTCTAATGAAGTATTATAAAATAAATATAGAAAATCCTAAGAAAAAGATAGTTGCTGCTCTAAAAATGGTAGGTTTGAAAGAAAACTATTTAGAAAAAGAAATTACGAATCTATCTAGCAGTGAACAAAAACTATTGCAAATTAGTATTGCTCTTCTTAAAAATCCAACAGTATTATTATTAGATGAACCATTTATTAATTTAGATATGAAAGCACAAAAGAGAATGGAAAGACTCCTAGAAAAGTTAAAAGATAGATACCAAAAAACAATTATAATTGCAAGTCAAGATAGTAATCTCCTATATAACTTAACAGAAAGAATGATTTTTTTAAAAAATGGTACAATATTACGACAAGGAAAGACAAGGGAACTATATCAAAATATAAAATTTTTAACCAGATATCATTACCAAATTCCAGACATAGTATTATTTACTTATAAAGCAAAAGAACGAAAAAATGTAAAAATAGATTATCATAAGGATATAAGAGATCTAATTAAAGATATCTATAAACATGTATGAAAATGTTCATCTAATAAAATTATCAAATTTAAGAAAAAATAGTAAACAACCTATACTATTTAGAAAGGAGCTTATATGCGATATTTAATTAAATTTTCCTACGATGGTAGCAATTACTGCGGATTTCAAACACAACCTAATTTAAAAACAATTCAAGAAGAATTAGAAATTGCTTTAAAAAAGATTAACAATAATAAAATAGTAAAAGTACAAGCATCTGGAAGAACCGATAAAGGAGTGCATGCACTAGGACAGATGGCTCACTTTGATTTAGATATCACAATCACAGAACATAAATTAAAAAGAGCACTAAATAGTAACCTACCAGAAGATATTCACGTAATAGAAGCAAAGGCAGTTGAAGAAGACTTTCACGCTCGCTATATGGCAAAAAGTAAAAAATACCAGTATATCTTAAATTTAGGAGAATATAATCCTATAGAGAGAAATTATGTATTTCAATATAATTATACATTAGACCTAACTGCTATGAAAAAAGCATTAAAGTATTTTAAAGGAACTCACGACTTTAGAGCGTTTGTCACAGAAAATGTGGAAAAAGAAAATTGTGTAAGAACAATTACCAAAGTATCGCTTGAAAGAGATAAAAGTAACGAAGAAAAGGTAATAATTACCTTTGAAGGAGATGGCTTTTTAAGATATCAAGTAAGAAATATGGTAGGTATACTCTTAAAAGTAGGTCAAAAAAAAATTACCCCAGAAAAAGTGGATGAAATACTAAAAAGTTGTGATCGTAGTAAAAATGGTGTAACAGCACCAAGTGAAGGTTTATATTTAATGGAAGTAAAATATTGAGAAAATATGCAAAAACTGTTGATTTTACAAAGCTTTTTTAGTATAATCATAATCGGTACATTGAAATATCCCCACATTTCTTAGACCCTGGGAAAGTCTAAGTAATAAGGAATGGATAAAGGAGAAAAAATTATGACAAGTTATATGCAAAAGAAAGAAACTGTTGAACGAAAGTGGTATGTAATTGATGCTGAAAACGTTCCTCTAGGACGAGTTGCTAGTAAAGCGGCTCATATCTTAAGAGGAAAACATAAAGCAACTTATACACCACACATTGACTGTGGAGATTATATTATTATAATCAATGCAGACAAAGTAAAACTTACTGGAAACAAATTAGAGACAAAGAAGTACTATTCTCACTCTATGTATCCAGGAGGACTTAGAGAAAGAACTGCAAAAGAAATGGTAGAAAAATATCCAGAAGAAATGGTGGAAAAAGCAGTAAAAGGAATGCTTCCTCACAACCGTTTAGGAAGACAAATGTACAAGAAGTTATTTGTCTATACAGGAAGCGAACATCCACATATGGCTCAAAAGCCTGAAGTAATGGAGGTTAAATAATGGCAAAAGATAAGAAAAATGTATATACTGGAACAGGACGTAGAAAAACGAGTGTTGCTCGTGTAACACTAACATCAGGTACTGGTAAAATTACAGTAAACGGACAAGACGTTCATGATTACCTACCATACGAAGTATTAGTAATGGATTTAACACAACCATTAGATGTTACAAATACAAGAGAAATGTTTGATGTTGATGCCAAAGTAAAAGGTGGAGGTTTCTCAGGACAAACTGGAGCAATCCGTCTAGGCATTGCAAGAGCATTATTAATGTATGATGCAGGAACTCCAAAGGATTCTGAAAATAGTTATCGTCGCATCTTAAAAGTAAATGGATTTGTAACAAGAGATGCACGTAAGAAAGAACGTAAGAAACCAGGTTTAAAGAAAGCACGTCGTGCACCACA
>CAZWXX010000100.1:0-4618 GCA_964637865.1 uncultured Muribaculaceae bacterium
TAGCATAAGTAACTATAGGTGATTCTATGGCTTTTGTAATAACTACTTTAGCGGGACTTTCTACTCTTTTGGGAATGATTCCTATTATTTTTAAAATTAGAAATAAGAATCGACTTATTACTTTTGCACTTGCTTTTTCGGCGGGGGTTATGATTACTGTTTCTATCCTTGATTTGATTCCAGAGGCTATTTCCTATTTACTAGTATCCAATAAGCTTTTTCCTGCTACTGTCCTTGTTCTTATTTTTATTACGTTTGGAATTATTAGTTCTAGTTTTATAGATACGAGAATGGAACATGAAAAAAAGTATGGTAGCAAACTTTATAAATTAGGACTTATTTCTATGATTGCTATTATGATGCATAATATTCCTGAAGGAATTGCCACTTTTATTTCATATGAGAAAAATGCAACACTTGGGATCACTCTTGCTATTTCTATTGCACTTCATAATATTCCAGAAGGGATTTCTATCGCAATTCCAATCTTTTATGCTACAGGCAAAAAGAAAAAGGCATTTTTTTATACTTTTCTTTCTGCTTTATCAGAACCTCTTGGTGCTCTACTTGCCTTTTTCTTCTTAAGTAAATTAGTAACGCCTATGTTGATGGGGCTTTTATTAAGTACCATTGCTGGCATCATGATTCATATTTCTTGTTATGAACTTTTGCCTAATGCTAAAGAATATCAGGACAATAAGACCATTGCAGGCGCTTTTTTTCTTGGAGTTTTTATTATGTTTACTTGTATTAAAATTCTTCACTAGTTTTATTTTAGAAGTGTTGGTTTTAAAAAATCAAAGAAGGGAATATTACGAAGTACTCCATAGATTAGGAAAATAGTAATTAGAACATACCAAATACCAGGTTCTAATCTCGTCAGTTTTGATTTTTTTTGTTTTACACTGCAACAAAGATTATATAGATAATAAATAATTAAAAATGGTAAGAGTATAAAGATGAGTGGATTATAACGAAATGCTTGATAAAAGTTTCCTCTTAAAATGCTAAGGAGCATACGAGTCATACCACATCCTGGGCAATACAGTCCTGTGATTTTTTTAATTGGGCAGAATAAATACAGATGAAAGTAGTCTCCTAATAATAGATAACAAATGAGGCAGACGATCATGATTATTGTAAATACTATTTTTTTTTGCATAAAAAGATGTATAACAAAAAAAGAATTAAAAAATTCTTTATGCTGTTGTACTTACGTTTGTTCCCTTATCTGCAATCGTATTTAAATCATTTTGTACTAAACAATAAGTTACGATTCCAAGACCGAAGATTTGTAATATTACATATAACATTGCATTATCATCTGCTGGCATATTGTTTTTTGCTTTTGCTTGCATCATTGCTTTTCCCATTAAGTAAGCCCAATAGAAACCATAAATACCACATGTAACTAAAGTAAGTAGAAAACATTTTCCCCCTGACAAACGATCATCTCCACTTACAATGCGAGCATCATCCGTAATACTAATGAACCAGAATATTCCATAGATACCACATGTTACAATGCTTAAAATAATGCTAGTCACAATATCTCTTCTTTTAATCATTTTAACACTCCTCTCCTTTATTTCTATTATAGTATATCATAGTTAAATTGTTATCGCTACAGTTTATTATAAATCTTATACTAATTTAACTGATTTGACAGTATAATCGGGTAGAAGTAGGAATTATTGCCTACTTCTACTTGATTATATTATTAATATGTTTTGTTATAGCTGGTCTCCCTACATGATATTTTTAATTTTTTATTTATCAACACTTTTTAGACTAAGCAATGCCACACATTCAACGTGATAAGTATTTGGAAACATATCAAAAAGTTTTATACTACTAAATTTATAACTTGCCTCTAATCTTTTTAAGTCTCTAATTAGTGTTTTTTTGTTACAGGAAATATAAATTATTGTTTTAGGATTTATTCTAATCATTTCTTCTACTACTTTTTTAGTAAGGCCACTTCTTGGAGGATCTACTATAATAAGATCGTATTGATTTTTTAGTGTTTTTATATATTTTGATACATCTCCACAAAGGAAAGAGACATTAGATGCTTGATTTATCTTTTTATTATACTTTGCATCTATAATAGCATCCTCGATCATTTCAATTCCCAAAACATTTTTTACTAAATCATGAATATATATACTAATAGTGCCAATTCCACAATATAAATCCAAAACATTGGTAGGCTTTTGTTCTTTTATGATTTCATAAACATAATCATATAATTTTTTAGTTATTTCTCCATTTACTTGAAAAAATGATTTTACTGAAATACGATATTTTTTAGAACCAATAGATGATATAATCGTTTTATTCGTAGGGGTAATTAGCATTTCATTATTTTCATTACTTACTCGTATCATCACATCTTCTTCTTTTTTGAGAGTTGGAATTATTTTATTGATACGTTCGTCTACTAACATACAATTATTGATTGCTACTAATTCATGAGTTCCTTTTTTATAAAAACCTAATTCTTTTTGATTACTATGTAGTGTTATTTTATTACGGTAATGATTAGGCGTAGAAGCTATGATACCTAAATATGTATAGCCCGTTAGATTACTTCTTTTTAATTCTTCTTTTATATTTTCTTCTTTCAATTCCAAAGAGGCCTGATAAGTCATTGTAGCTAAATCGCAACCTCCACACTCTTTATAATATGGGCATTTAGGAATGACTCTTGTTTTGGATGTTTCTATATACTCTACTACTTCTGCTATATCGTAATTTTTGTGTTCTTCTATTTTTTTTATTTTAACTACTTCACCTTTTTGGGCATTATTCACAAAGCAAACTTTATTCTCTATTCTTGTTATCCCTCTTCCATAGTCGTCTACTGCATTAATTTTTACTATCATAAACTGCCTCTTTTCTATTTTATTAAAATACAGAAAAACCTTCTTTTCATTCATTTAGAAGCGAAGGTTTATTGTCATAAATTTTTATAACCAAACACCAAAGATAATACCACCCATAGCAAGAATTAATCCAAATACCCAAAATAGTTTTACGATATCTGTTTCCATCCAACCTAGTTTTTCGAAATGGTGATGAAGTGGTGTCATTAAAAATAACTTTTTATGTAGCACTTGAACCCAAAACGTTTGCAGAATTACACTGATTGTTTCTATCACGAATACTCCTGCTACTACTAGGAGTGTTAATTCACGGTGCGCTAGAATTGCAATTGCTGCCATGACTCCTCCTAGGGCAAGAGAACCAGTATCGCCCATAAAGATTTTGGCTGGATGCGTATTATAGATTAAAAAGCCCATTAAGCTTCCTGTTAGAATCAAGCAAAAGAGTCCTATATCTTCAAATCCTACCACAAGGGATATCAGACTGAATGCAATAAAAGCAATTGCAGATAGCCCCCCTGCTAGACCGTCTAAGCCATCTGTTAGATTGACAGCATTAGAAGCGCCAACTAATACAAATAAAATGAACAATCCATATAGCCATCCCATTTCTATATCAATATTCAGCGTTCCTACCACCCAAGAAGTTTGACCTCCACTTTTCATATAAATATAGAAAAAACCTATGGCAATTAAAACTTGCATGAATAATTTTTGGTACGTTGTTAGCCCTTCGTTATTTTTCTTTCTAATCGATAAAAAATCATCTAAGAAACCAATAATGGCATAGCCTACAAAAACTAACAGTACAATTCCTAAATTGGATGAATAAGAGACTTTATTTGTTAATAATAGGCCAAGAGTCGTAATTACAGTTGGAACAATAAAGATTAGTCCTCCCATTGTCGGTGTTCCTGATTTTTTACGGTGATTTTCACCAACAAAAATACTAATGGTTTGCCCTACCTTTAATCGTTTTAAAATTGGTACTAATATCAGTCCTAATAGTGCTGATGTTAAAAAACCGATCATTATTACAAATACTGCTTTCGTTAAAAGTAGCATATTCTTCACTCCGTTTCTTCGTTAGTATTATACCATATAAATTTCTAACATATGAGAAAACACTTAAATTTAGACAAAACTTTACATTTTTAAGAAAGTAATAGACGAACAGTTCCTCCTTCTTCTAGTTTTTCTTTTGGACTTGGTGATTGAGATGATACTTTATCTCCTGTACCTGAATATTCTATTGTAAAGTTTTCTAATTTTTTCTTAGCAGTTTTTACATCTAGTCCTACAACATTTGGTACTTTGTATGATACTTTATCGGTCCATTCTAAATCCTTAGCCATTTCTCCTTCTTGTTTTTTGATTCCTAAGGCATCAATGACATCTAGAAGTATTCTTCTCGCAACTGGAGTCGTTGTATAACTAGAAAGTTGGGCTGTATTTTTGGGATTATCAATCGCAATATATAAAACTGCTTCTGGATCATTTGAAGGAACAATACCAACAAATGACATGATATAATTATTGACTAAGTATCTACCATCTTCTACTTTTTGAGCAGTTCCTGTTTTTCCTCCAATGCGATATCCTTCAATATAGGCCGCTTTCCCTCCTCCTTTTGCTACTACACTTTCTAGAGCTCTTCTCATAATTTTAGATGTTTTTTTACTAATTGTTTTTCGTACTACTTTTGGAGAAGTTTGTTTTATGACATTTCC
>CAZWXX010000101.1:0-4540 GCA_964637865.1 uncultured Muribaculaceae bacterium
AAGAGAATCTATAAACATTCCTAAAAACTTATAAAGTCTAGGAATCAAAGAAAGATATCTTAAACCTATACAAAAAGGCTTATAATAAAGAATAAAAGGAGTGATAATATGTTAAAGTCAAATGTTGGTTATAGTATGGAAGAGGATAGTTTTGCATCAGGAGTAACAACAGCAAAAAATGCAAAGAAAGGTTTAAAACCTAAAATTGGATTTTTATACACCTCTGTACTTTCAAATGTAAAAGAAGTAGTAAAAGGAGTAAAAAGTGTAACGGATGCCCCTGTAATTGGATGTACATCAAGTGGTGCGATTATTGTACCAGAAGGAATTGTAGCCTCTCCTAATGGATTTAGTGGTATGCTTATGATGGAGGACTCTAAAATGGAAGTTGGTGTTGCTTGCCATGAAGGTGGAAAAAATGCTAGAAACATTGGTAGAAAAGTAGCAATCGAAGCTGTAAAAGATGCGAAAAGTACAAGAGCACCATCATACTTTTATATGGTAGCAAGTCCAAAAGAAGAAGAAGAATACTTACTTGGAATTCAAGATGTGATCGGAGATGTTCCATGCTTCGGAGGAAGTGCTGCAGATGATACAGTCGAAGGAAAATGGAAAATTATTTGCAATGACAAAGTATTCTCAAACGGAGTAGCAGTAGCATTCTTCTATACAGATCGTGATATTGAAACAATATATACAGGTGCATATCGTGAAACAAAAAAATGTGGAATTATTACCAAAGTAGAAAATAATCGTACTCTATGCTCTATTGATGGAGAAAAGGCACTAGTCAAATATGGAGAATGGATTAGAAAAGATGCCAAAGATTTACGTGGTACAAACCTTTTAGTTGCCTCTATTAAAAAACCATTAGGAGTAAAAGATCCACTTGGTAATTTAATGGCAGTACGTCATCCAATGGTTGGAAATACAGATAATACCATGAATCTTGGCAACCACTTAGCAGAAAAAACAGCAGTCGTACTATTAGAAGCAACTACAGATGAATTAATTGATTCTACAGGAGATACCATGAAAGCTCTAAAAAAGAAAATATCATCAGAACCAGGAGCATATGTTTTAGTACATTGTGGTGGTAGAAAATTAGGAATTGGTTCAAGATTACCAGAAGTACATAAACAATTATTAAAAGAAGCAAAAGGAGTTCCATTTATCACAGTCTTTACATTTGGTGAATATGGATATTTTGAACATAGTGCAAATACTTGTGGAGGCTTAATGTTATCATTTACAGCCTTTGGTAGAGAATAGGAGGGTAATGTGAAAAATATAGTTGGTAGTGAAAGATTAGATGCTAGTAATAATGAAACAGTAGAGGTAATAAATCCAGCGACAGGAGAAGTAATCGATACGGTTCCAAATGCGACAGAAGAAGATATAGATCGTGTTGTAAAAATAGCCCAAGAGTCCCAAAAGAAATGGGCAAAAACTCCTCTACATGAACGAGGCAGAATTTTAGAAAAATTTGTAGAATTAGTAGAAGAAAATAAAGAAGAACTTGCGCTACTTCTATGTAGAGAAACGGGAAAGCCCATTGTAGAAGCAAGAGCAGAAATTTCAAATACAAGAACCTTTGTCTATGGATATGTAGAAAAGGCAAAACACTTATACGGCATTACAATTCCTGCAGGAGGAGAAGTAGGTCAAGAAAAAACAATTCAGATGACAATACGACAACCAATAGGAGTAGTGGCATGTATCATTCCATTTAATTTTCCTTGTGATTTATTTGGTCAAAAAGTACCATCCGCTCTAATCATGGGAAACAGTGTAATTGTAAAACCATCTACTTATAATCCATTAACGCTTCATCGTTTTTGTGAATTATTAAGAGAAGCAGGAGTACCAGCAGGTGTTATTAACTGTATCTCAGGAGATGGAAAAGTAGTAGGACATGCTTTAGCAAATCATAAAGGAGTCCATTTAGTAAGTCTAACTGGTTCTACAAAAGTAGGAATGGAGACTATGGAAACAGCCAGTCGAAATCTTTCTCATGTTATGTTAGAATTAGGTGGAAACGATGCCTTTATTGTAGATAAAGATGCAGACTTAAATTTAGCAATAGAAGAATTAGTCTGGGGAAGACTTTATAATACAGGTCAAGTATGTTGTGCTAGTAAACGATTCCTAGTTCATAATGATGTTAAAGATGAATTTACAAGATTAGTAATTGACAAACTAAATACCCTAAAAGTAGGAATGCCAGAAGAAGAAGACACTCAAATTGGATGCTTAATTACAGAAGATGCTGCAATTACAGTAGAAGACCAAGTAAGAAAAACATTAGAACAGGGTGCACGTCTTGCCTATGGTGGTCGTCGTAATGGCGCTTTCTTTGAACCAACTGTTTTAACAGAGGTAACAAAAGAGATGGATGTTATGAAAGATATGGAAATCTTTGGACCTGTCATTCCAATTTGTGGAATAGACACAATAGAAGAAGCAATCGAAATAGCAAATCAATCAAGCTTTGGTTTATGTGGAAATATTATAACAAATAATATGAAAACAGCTTTTAAAGTAGCAACAGAGTTAGAAGTAGGAGGAGCAGTAATCAATGGTGCTAGTTTCTATCGGTCTGCCGAAATGCCATTTGGTGGATGGAAACATTCAGGAATTGGCAATGAGGGGATTGCTACCACTTTAGAAGAAATGTCAAAAATAAAAACAATAGTATTAAAAAATATATTAGAACCTGAAAAGTAGAGATATCTACTTTTTTTAAAATCCTCTAAAATCAACAAAAAGATGCAGAAAAATTACCAAAATTTTCTACATCTTTTTTTACTTTATCTAAGATAAAATGTAATTCATAAAGGTAGTTACTTTATGATGAAGAAAAAATGCACTATTCGACCAAATTCTACCTTTAATTATGATAATTATATCTTAGATGAAGTATTTTTTTAACAAAAAAACCAAAAAGAAAAAAAGAATTTCTAATATTTGGATAAAACTTAGTATCATTATTAGTCAAATATTAGTCAAAGGAAAGGGGCTTATTATGAGCAGAAAAGGGGAAAATATATTTTTAAGAAAAGATGGTAGATGGGAAGCAAGATACATCAAAGAAAGATTAATAAATGGAAAATATAAATATGGCTATGTATATGGAAAAAATTATTTAGAAGTGAAAAATAAAAGAAATGAAATTCTTCTAAATTTAGAAAAAATTAAAAAGGATAAAAAAGTTTCAAAGTATACATTTTTATATTATATTAATAACTGGTTAAATAGTATGAAATTTATGGTGAAAAAATCAACGTATGCACATTACTATAGAATTGTAACAAATCATATTATTCCAGATCTTGGAGATATAAAACTTGTAGATTTATCGTCAGCAATCATTGAAAACTATATGAATCAAAAGTTTGAAATGGGAAGATGTGATGGTAAAGGGGGCTTAAGTGATAAAACGGTAAGAGATATTATTGTGGTACTAAGACAAATTCTCTCTTATGCTGATATTCATATTTCATTTCGTCTACCTAAACTAAAAAAGAAAAGTATTAAAATACTAACAAAAAAAGAACAAAAAAAGTTAGAAATTGAAGTATTAGAGATGAATACAACATATTCTATTGGTATTTTAATGAGTCTTTATACAGGAATGAGGTTAGGAGAAATTTGTGCTTTGCGATGGAAAGATATTAATCTAAAAAAGAAAGTAATTAATGTAAATAAGACAATGGTTAGAATCCAGAATATAGAAGAGACGGGAAATAAGAAAACGAAAGTAATTATTGATAATCCAAAGACTGAATACTCAAAACGCGAAATTCCAATTAATCGTTTTTTATACTCGGTATTAAAAGAGTTTCATTCTACAAATGGCAATGAATATTTCTTGACTGGTACTGAAAAATATATAGAGCCTAGAGTCTACTATACAAAGTATAAAAAAATTATTGAAAAAATTGGGATAGAAAATTATGGTTTTCATACCCTACGTCATACTTTTGCAACAAGATGTATTGAAATAGGTATGGATCCTAAAACACTAAGTGAAATTTTAGGGCATTCCGATGTCAAAGTAACACTTTCACTATATGTACATCCAACAAATAAATTAAAGGATAAATACATGGAAAAACTAAATCCGACATATCAATAAAAACAGTCAAAATTTTAGTCAAAAAATATTTTATTCTTATGAAACAAAGCAACTTAGATTACTACTCATAAAGTAACTACCTTTATGATACAAATGGTTACACAAAAAGTAGGGAAGTGTCAAGAAAAATATATCATATTAAGGAAAAAAATGGAAAAAAGTGCAAAGAAAATGCCCAAAACATTCATTTTAGAAAATAAAAGGAACAATAAATAGAAAAAATATATTATATTCTGGAATCCTCTCTTTTCATTGCTATTTAGATAAAATTATTGTATATTTAGTGTAGTAAATAATAGAGAAGGTATAGAAAGAGTGAATAGGAAATGAAAAAAAGAATGAGACAGATAAAGAAATATTGGGATAATTCTACAGATAAAAAACAAGTAGGAATTGTTTTAT
>CAZWXX010000102.1:0-4466 GCA_964637865.1 uncultured Muribaculaceae bacterium
AACATAGTACTTAAAAATGCAGGGACAAATATGAAAGCATTTCTCTCTTTCAGGAAAATTGCTAGAAAAACCAGTAGAATCGGTATACTTGTTTTGATATTTGTCCTTATTATTAAGATATCTTTTTTGATAAGTCCTTTCATTATTTTTCCCCCTTTATCATTAAAATCATTAATTCATCCATCGTTATTTTGTCTATCACATAGGTTTTATATTTCTTTTTCATTTTATCTCTATCTTTTATTAGAATTTCGTAGTTATACTTGTTTTTGCGGAAGCGGATCATATCTTCTTTGGCAATTTTTTGAAAATCATTGATATCACATTTTAGTATGCCATACTGGTCTGTAATTTCATCTCGTCTTTTATTTAAAATGATTTTTCCTTTGTCCATAAAGATGATGTGGTCGGCAATGGATTCTAAATCACTTGTAATATGAGTGGAGAATAAAATGGTATGTTCTTCATCTTGAATAAAATCCATAAAAATATCTAAGACTTCTCCTCTTACTACTGGGTCTAGTCCACTGGTTGCCTCATCTAGTATTAACAGTTTTGGATGATGGGAGAGTGCTGTTGCAATTTCTAGTTTTTTTCGCATTCCTTTGGAAAATGTTTTTATTTTCTTTTTTGGATCTAGTTGAAAACTTTTTAAATATTTTAGGAAAAGTGGTGTATCCCAATTTTGATAGATATCTTTCATAATAAAGTTAATATCACTTGGTGTTAGGACTTCTGGGAAGAAAATATTATCTAGAACTACTCCTATGTTTTCCTTTATCTCTTCCTCATTTTTATCATTTTCTTTTCCAAAAATCTTTATTTTTCCACAGTCATTGTTGATAAGTCTTAAGATGGACTTTAACAGAGTCGTTTTTCCTGCACCATTTTCACCAATTAAACCAATTACAGTTCCACTTTTTAATTCTAAGTTTTTAATACTTAACTCAAAACTGTCATCATACTTTTTTACTAAATTTTCAATTTCTATTACATTTTTCATTCTCATTCACCCCTATAAAATAGTTCTAATAATTCTTCAATCTCTCTTTTTTCAATTTGGTACTTTTTCGCTATCTCTATTATTTTTTCTATATAACTTTCCATCTCTTTTAATTTCTGTTCTTTGATTAATTCTAGATTCTTTGGTGAGATGAAACTTCCTTTTCCTTGAACTGTTGTAATATAACCTTCTTGTTCTAACTCATCATATGCTTTTTTCACTGTCATCACACTGATTCGTATATCTTTCGCAAGACTTCTAATCGATGGAAGTAATTCTTCTTCTCTTAGTTCTCCTGATATAATTTGACTAATAATTGTGTCTTTTATCTGCTCATAGATAGGAACACTACTACTATTACTAATGATTACTCTCATACTGCCTCCTAACTGTTATATTTATACTATAACAGTATATAACATTTGTCAATATAAAAAGACTATTTATTGATAGCCTTTCTACTTGTTTCTATTGATTTCACTAATTTCTGGGATGCTTTTTGCTGTATTTGGTATTTTTCCTCTTCTTCATCAGCTTGAATTCTAAGAGATGCTACTTCCCATCCCCATAATTCAGGAATATCATTCATTTTTCCAGGATGACTTTTTAGGTCAGCCCAATTTTCTTTTTCTAATAAATCGGCTTGATTCGATAAATAGGCTGCGTGAATCGAGTTAAACCCATGCATTTCATAGTCTTCTTTTATTACTTCTTCTAAAATACCTTTTAAGTAATTTGGACGTTCTATTTCTATTCGTCTTTCTCCCCCCTCTACCATTACTTCACTAGTCTTTATCCCTAGAAATAATTCAAACCAAAATGCTACTAAATGTCGATGACAAAAATCCATATTATCTTCATAACAGAGAAAAATCGTATTATCTTTTAATCTTTCTAACATAGTTTCTGGATCTAATGGTTTTAATACTTGATGATAGAATTCGTGAATATAGTACCTATTATTTTCATCTTCTGGAATTTTCCCAATATTATTATGCCATACTTTCCAAAATGACATTTTAGGCGCAAAGCAAGAAAGAACTTCTCCACAAAACCCTACACTCTTTCCTCTATCTCCAGATATTGATACTATATTTCCCATTTTACAATTTTGATAATTACCAGTAAGCATGATTTTTTCCATTTGATTCATCCCTTTATATTTTAAAATTTCGTGATTGTATAAGTTTTTACTTTATGTTCTTCATTTAAGACAAAATGTCCTTCAAATTGTTCTTCTCCATATATTAAATCACTAAACTTTGTATTCATATCAAACTGGGGTATCCCTGTTATCTCTTCATTTGGAATCCAAAATAATCTTCCTTCGTCACTCTCTTTTAAATTCCCTTCATAATCATTTGCTGTATAAATAAATATAATTCCATATTCTTCATCTAAATAGTTCCAGTAAGAGTAACCTTTTAATTTGGTATTTTTTAATATTAGACCAGTTTCCTCTTGATACTCTCTTGTCACACACTCTAGTGGGCTTTCTTTATCCATAATTTTTCCACCTGGTGGTGCATACACATTCCCCCACTTTTTATTGAATCTTATAAATAATGTTTTATCTTCTTTTGTTAAATAGCATACCGTTGATACTGCACATTTTGTTCTTTCCATCTTCTCCTCCTATTACAATTCTTCATATTCCATTTTTTCACAAACAATATATATAAAAGGATTCTTTTCTTCGTTTGCAAAACAAATTAATTTTTTATCTTCTAATGTGACATATTTTATATAAATTTTATTAATAAAATCGCAAGTTGATATTTCTTTATTATTATACTTTTGTACATTCTGAAAGACAAGTTTTATTTTTTTGTCACTATCTACTTTCTCTTGGTTTTTCCAATAAAGGTCCATTACCAGTTCTATTCTTTCTTCTCTAATATCGTAATAACTACTTATAATGGAACAGTCATGTAGGTAGTGAAATTTTATTAGAAAGTGCTCTAAATGCTCTTCTGTTATTTTTTTCATAGTAAACTTCTCTTTGTCCTACTATATAACAAAAAGGCCACTATTTCAACTAAATAGTGGTTTCTTATTTATTGCAATCTGTGCAATAGTTGGTTCCTATTTTATTTATCATCTTTCCTAGTTTTTCCTTTAAATCTTTTATTTCACTTTTCGTCCAATACTCATCTGGTGTTTTGCACCCTTTTGTATCATAAGCGGTTTCATCATCAAATCCTACCACTTTTCCATTTTTCATAGCAATAATACTAGGAGCATAAATTCTTCTGTTCCCTTCTTCGTCATATTGTAGATGTTTTTCTAAAATAGAAACTAACTCTTGATATTCTTTGGTGTTATTTTTCCTATCTTCCATAATATTATAGTAATAAATTTTTTCTACACCATGTTCTTTTGCTACTTCATTTAGATAAACAACATAGCGCTGACACCAAGGGCATTCTGGAAAACCTAAGTAAACAAGGCCTGTACCGTGCTCTAGAATTTTTTTAATTTCTTCATACTTCCTATAAGTATAGACATTATCCTTTGATAGTTCTTTGTATTCTTTCCTAAACTTTTCTCTCTCTTTATTTACTATCTCTTTTTCTTTTGGTGCTATAAAAAGGTATAAACTACTTGCACAGAGTATAGTTAGTACTATTCCTATTATGATATAGATTATTTTTTTATTCATATTCTTTCCTCCTACATTTCTAGTTTAAAAAATGTTCTAGAAAATTTCAATAAACTCTTAGTTGAATCAAACTCAACTGGCACTCGAGTTATTTTGTAGGACAGTTTTTTTCTAAATTTAGTGGTATTTTATAAGTAGTTACTTCTTCATTTTCCTCTACGGCATCTATTTCTAATTCTAGGCTATTTTTAGAATAAGTTCTACATGTTTTACTGTAATCATCTACTTGAAACTGGATTTTTTTTAAGTATTGTTCTAAGGTAGTAGCCGTTTTACTTTTGTAATTGCAGTTATCAATCTTTACTTTTTCTTTTCCATTTACTTCATATAAACTACAACTCATTTTCTTATAACTTGTTTCATCTTTTTTTCCGCAGTAAGTAATGTGAGAAATATAGATTGAGGACTTTTTCTCGTTGTAAGCGATACTTCCTGTTATTTTAAAATTATTACAATTAGAAGACAGTGTTTTAAATTCGAAGTCTTCTTCTTTGTTTGGAAATAGTAAAACGAATAGCAGAACAAGAAGAAGTAAGAGAACAAATACTATAAGATAGCGTCTTTTATTTTTTTGTGGATTCTTTTCACCGTCAAGAAATTCATTTATATCAATTTTATACTTTTTACAGATTTGATTTAAGATAGCAAGGTCTGGAATATTTTTACCCGTTTCCCATTTTGAGACTGCTTGATAAGTTACTCCAAACTCACTAGCAAATTCTTGTTGTGTTAAATTATTTTTTAGGCGTAACTCTTTTATCAATTTTCCAACTTTTTCTGAATCCATACTTCACCTACTTT
>CAZWXX010000103.1:0-4394 GCA_964637865.1 uncultured Muribaculaceae bacterium
GCCATTATTCTCTTGATTTGTATTTTCTGGACGAATTAGAATTCCTATTTTTTTCATTTTCTCACCTAAAAAATTAGAATCTTATGATCCTAATTTTCCTTTCATTCCTTTTAGTCCTTTTGTACCACGAAATCCCGCTAAAATATTACTATCAAATGAATGTGTTTTACTACATCTTTTCTTATAATCTTTTATTGCAATACTAATCATATCATCAAGAAGAGATGTGTAATTTACACCTTTTGCTTCCCATAAATAGAAAGCAAGAGACCCTGGGATAGAATTAATTTCATTAATATATACTTTCTTTGCTTTTTCATCGATTAAAAAATCAATACGACAGCATCCTGAAGAATTTAGTGTTTTGAAGGCTTTCACTGCTATGTCTTCTACTTCTTTTTTTAATTTTTCTGATATATCAGCAGGAATTTTACGACTAGCGGATAGCATTCCTTTTGATGTTTTTACTGGTTGCTTTAAGCTTCCTTTTCCTTTTACTTTACCATTTCCAATATATTTATCTTCATAGGTTAAGAAATCTTTACTTGGTAATACTTCTTCAATTTCGCTTAATGTGTTATTTTCACTATTTCCAAGAACACTAATGTTTACTTCTTTTAAATTTTCGACTAATTCTTCGACAATAATTTTATTATCATATTGAACAGCTTCATCAATAGCAGAAATTAACTCTTCTTTTTTATGAACTACTTGAATTCCTACACTACTACCAGTAGATGATGGCTTTACAATTAGTGGGTATTTCAATTTATTTACTTTCTTTACTATCTCTGTTTGGTCATTTCTATATTCGTTATCATAGAACCAAACAAAATTGGTCATTGGTAACTTTTCTAAAGCCCAAAGACTTTTCATATATACTTTATCTTGTCCTACTACTGCAGCATAAGTATCTGGTCCCACAAATGGAATTCCAATCGTTTGCAAGTATCCTTGTAAAACTCCATCTTCTACATTGGTACCATGTACAATTGGAAAAGCGATATCTAATTCTTTTACTGTTCGTTTCCATAATCCTTTTGTTTGTAAAATAAATGAATTTTTTCGTTTATATAAGACTACATTTTTGGCATATTTTTTTAGTAAATCTAAATCTCCATAATAATCGATATCTTTTAACATATCACCTGTATACCACTCTCCACTTTTGGTGATATAAATTGGTATGATTTCATATTTTTCTTGATCCATTTTGGTCATAGCTTGCACAGCAGAAATAATACTTACTTCATGTTCTACTGTTTCACCACCAAAAATAACACCTACTCTAATTCTCATTTTTTCATCCTCCTATTCATTATAAGTATCTGGCAGGTCATTTTCAAATAATGCATATACTTCTTGTTTTCCAGTGAGACTGTCAATAAAAGGGAATGCTTTTCTTACATCATTATAAATAACAATTCTCTTTTGATCAAAGTTTTTCTTTACTAATCCATTATAAATTGGTTTTGTTCTTTTTTCTCCAATTAATACTACATAATCAGCAACACTTGCTATTTGTTCTCCAAATTCTTCGTTTATTTTTTCTTCATCTTCACCGAGTTCAATCATTCCTGGTGTTACTACCACTTTTAGTCCTGGCATCATTCCTAGTACTTCTACTGCACTTTTTGCTCCTACAGGATTAGAATTATAGTCATCTGCAATTTGATAAAATTTACCAAGTGGTTTTAGTTCTAGACGATGTGGGACTGGTTTTACGCTGAGTACGGCTTGCTTTAACTTATCAATTGTAATATCAAATTCACGTCCTAGGGCTACACTTGCTAAAATATTGTATACGTTATGTTTTCCTAATAATTTTGTTGTAAATGGATATTTCTTTTTATCCCCTTTCAATATTATATTAAAACTAGTTCCTTCTTTAGAACACTTGATATCTGTTGCTCTCACATCTGCTTCTTCATTATCAATTGCTATCCAGATAATACGACACTTATTTTTCAAGTTATAGCTTACTTGTTTTTCATCATCCATATTTAACACGCCAATTCCATCTAGTGGAAGGGATTCGATAAGTTCAAACTTTGCCTCTTGTATATTTTTTTCACTACCAAATGACTCTAAATGTGCTTTACCAATTCTAGTTAAAATACCATACTTTGGTTTTACGAACTTACATAAATCTTTTATTTCACCTTTCACATATGCTCCCATTTCGGCAATAAAGATATCATCAAACTTTGTTAAATGATTATTAATTGTAATCATCAAACCATAAAACGTATTTAAGTTTTTAGGAGTTGGGAGTGCATTATATTTAATATTTAAAATATCATTTAAAATATTTTTACTACTTGTTTTACCATAACTACCAGTAATTCCAATTACTTTTAAATTGGACATGCTTTTTAGTTTATTTTGTGCTTTTGTTTTATAGTAGAAGAAAACACATTTTTCTGCAGGTTTATTCATCACATTTACCAACCATATTACTATTCTATTTAAGTAAACTAGTATGGTGATAATGAAGATAATTAACCAAGTGATATTACGATTTTCTATATTTAGAATAAAGCAGATTAGAGGTATTACCATTAGAATGCTAAAGGTAATGATTAGTCTTTTTACTCTAGCTGTAATTTTAAATGCAATTTTATTTTGTTCTTTATTTTTATCTTGTTCTAGGAATATGATTTCTATTCCATAAAGGATAATCATAACAACTAGTAAGACACTTGGAATCAATTCTAAGTCAAAGGTTACAAAATAGCCAACAGCTGCAATAAATATAATAATTAGTTCTAGACTAAAGAAATCTCGTTTGTTTTTAAGGACCCATTTTAAATATCGATTATTCTCATTATAAAGGTTTTGTTGTAGCATATAAAGGCTTTTTCTTCCTTTATAGAGTAATATAATAAAGATGATAAAGTATAACAAAATATAAAGTATCATGTATAAATCCTCCTATTATAAAAAGCTTTCTAGAATTTTAATTACTTGGTTTAAATTTTCTAGATAAGCATAGTGGGTACCTGGAAGAGTGATTAAAGCAGCATCTACCATAGCATTTTCTATCATTTTCTCTTCTTCGTAAGTTACTTCTTGATCATTTTCTCCCCAGATAATTAAAGTTGGTTCTTCTATATCTTGGACATAATTTCCTAAATCTTTATTTACAATATTTACAAAGATTTTTCGCATAGTTGGGCTTGCTGCTTTATAATCTCTAGATCCAATATAGTTTTTCATCTTTTCTCCTAATTTATTCATACCAGGTAGTTTCTTTAAGGCTTTTAATGTTTTTACTTTGAGATTTTCTGAATTATAAATTTTAAAGCAAGGGCTTGCGAATAGTACTAATTTCTCAATATCATGATATGCACTATAACAAATTGCTACTCTACCTCCAAAAGAATGTCCCATTATGATGGGTTTTTTTATTTTTAACTTTTTTACTAATTCTTCTACTACTTTTGCATAATCTTCTATTGTAAATGTTTCTTCTGGTTCCCTACTTTCACCGAATCCTGGGAAGTCTAAAATTGTAATATGATAATTTGTAGCAAAGGCATCCCCTACTGGTTTCATCATTTCTATATTTTGACCCCAACCATGAAGTAGCAAAATATCTTTTCCTGTTTCTTTTCCATACTGAATATAATTAATTTCCGCACTGTCTAGTTTTAGTCTCATAAAACCACTCCGTTTAATTTCAGTATACCATTAGATTATTTATTGCACAAAGAAATTTCGTGAAAATGACACTTTTTTACACCATAAATATCTTTTTTATTTATTCTAGTTAGTTTTTACTTTTATATTGAGTAGTTCTACTTTAATACCTCCTATTGTACTCGTTATAAAATATTTTATTTTTCTTTCTTCTAAGTGTTCCAATATTATTTTGTGTGGATGTTTAAAGTTATTATTTTTCCTACAAATAATTATGCCAATAGTCTTATCATGATTTATCTTTTTCAGATTTTTATCTATGTAATTCATATAAACTTGAATTTGACCAATATGTCCTTTTTTTAATTCAGTAATTTTTAATTCTATCACTACAAAACAATTATATTCATAATTAAATAGTAGTAAATCAATATAATTGTATGAATTTCCTATCTTGATTTTATATTCACTACCAATAAACGAAAATGAGTTTCCAAGCTCTTTCATAAAATTTTCTATATCTTCAAGAATTAGTTTTTGTAATATCTTTTCTGAAATAATTTCATAGTTGCTGTTATTTTTTACAATAACAGGATTCTTAATTAAGTCTTCTATTTTAACTGTTTCTTTGCCTACTAATTTGTTTTTAGTTTCTTCAGGTAATCTTTCATACTCATTATTTTTTATCCTATGCCTGAGTTCTCTAACTGATAAATTATAACATTTTGCAATATTAATATAATAGTTCATTT
>CAZWXX010000104.1:0-4331 GCA_964637865.1 uncultured Muribaculaceae bacterium
TTAACAAGAAAAAAATACTAGAAAAAAGTTTTTCCCTAAACCAATTTCTAGTATTCATCTTTTTTAAATAATCAATAAACTTTTTTTCACTTATTCCAAGTTTTTTTGCAATTCTTTTAAAGTCATAACAAACTCATTTGTCTTTCGAATCTCATCATCAAACTTTTGAAGAGTCGCTGTATTTTCAAGTTCTAATTCTGTCTGTTTTCCCTCTATTCCATAAATAGGTGAAATAACAGGACTACTTTTAAAAGTATGATTTGCCTGATAAGCTTTACTAGTATGATTAGCCTCATCCACATCAAGATTCAAAGATGTTTGCGTAATCTGAACTTGAGCCTGTGAGTCTACTTCTGAAACAGTCAAAGTATCTTTTTCTGGAAGCGATGGAGTCTCTTTTACGATATCTACTACCACATTGTTTTCCGACTTTTCTCTCATTCTCTCTTCTAAATCTTGCAAACTAATAGGTTCATTCCCTTCATCTTGATATTGAGTAACTTCATTTTTCTCATAAAGCATATCACCCTTAGCTAATAACTCATCTAAACTAATAATTGCATTTTCTTCTTGTTCTGCTTCAAATTCAGTAAGTTCAATATTAACAACATTTTCTTCCACTTTCTTAAGTTCTTCTGTTAATTTTTCAAGTTCTCTTTGGGCAACTACTCTATCAGGTTCAATACTTTCATATTGAATTTCTTCAGAGGCTTTCTCTTCCACTATTGGCACTTGGATATCTTTAACATCTTCTTTTTCTGTTAAAGGAGTAGGACAAACATCAATTACTTCTGGAACAATAGCGACTGGTATAATAGCATCCACAGAAGAGACTTCTTTTTCTATGGAAACTTTACTCTCATCTAATGGCATAACCACTTCTTCTTTCATGCTAGACTGTTGTGCTTCTATCTCTGTTATTTCTTCTACAAGTCGATTTAACTCTTGTGTATTATGCTTTTGATTTCGTCTAGCATAAGTCTTTTGTGCAATATAAACCAAAAATCCTAAAATAATACTAAAAATAGCAATGGCATAAACTACCATAATTTCCTCTGACATTAAAAACATTTTTAAATCTGACATTTTCATCACCTCTACTACCTGTCTATCTTCATATTATCACAATCAAGTCCCTACGAAAACATCTATGTTCAAGTTTATAAAAATATTGACAACTTTTTACATCGAACATATTTACAATATTTTACACTTATCTTTTCTATTCTTTTCTATACTCATCATACCACACTTTCCCTCTCTTGACTATAATTTTCGAAAAAAAAAGAAAACCACTATTTAGGATTTTTCTTTGTAAGACAGAAACCATGTTTTTCACTATTTTTTAATTCCATAAATTCTTCCATAGAGTCTATTAAAATTGCTCCTTCTAGTTTAGGCATTGCTTCATCAGACCAACTTGAAAATCTATTTAATACATAACATCCTTCTAAGCAAGTTTTATAATATCCTCCCATAGAACGATCAAACTTAATTTCTAACGGATTAATAAAACTACCTGTATTTTTTAAATTCGTATATTCCAAATCTACGTTGTCAAAATTAACATTACTCAAATCTATATTTTCTAAATCACAGCAGTGTAAACTACAATTTCTAATTACTTGAGGATCAATATTCGCATTAGTATCTTTTAAGTTTGTCCAACATAGTAAAACATCATCAAAGCAAGCATCGCTTAAATCTAGTCCTTCTAAATTAGAGCCATAGCAATTTTTATCTCGAATCTTTTGTAAGTTTATTTTAGCCTTCGTTCCTTTCAAATTGGCATTGCTAATACATACCCCATCAAAACAAGCATCACTGAAATCAAGTCCTTCAAAATTACCATAATATAAATTTTTATTTTTAACGGTTTGTAGATTTATTTTTGCTTTCGTTCCTTTTAAATTCAGGTTTGAAATAAAAAGGTCTGTAAAGTCAACATCGCTGAGGTCTTCTCCTTCAAAATCTTCTCTTCCACTATTATAGGCTTCAATAAAGTCCTTCGTTGACCATTTTTGATTACCCTGAAAAAAGCTAGAAATGTTTTTTTTGATATTTGCTAGATTAAAAATATTTAAATGCACGGTTCTAGACGATTCTACAACCACTGGAAGCGCCTCTTTTTTTACAACTGTTTTCAAGACTTCTTCTAAATCAAAAGAATTGATTAAACTTTCTATTTTCTTTTCATTTAATAACTTATTGACACTATCTTTTAAATATGGATGTTTTCTCAAATTACGATATTGTTCTAAGTACTCACATTCTCCTTTTTCATAGTCTTGCATAATTTTCATAAGTATTAATTGATGGTACTTTTCAACGATCAACTCCTGAAGAGAAATCTGATAAAACTTATCTAATAATTTATGATCCACCATTCCATGAAGTAGTTCAAACATGGAATCAATATCCTCATTAAAATCCCATGTTTTCGTTGCATGCATGAGCTCTAAAAACAAACAATAAGGTGCCATATTATACTCTAATTTTCCTAAATCTACAGCAAGTTGCATTTCACTATTTCCTTTTAAATCAAGAGAGATTTCTTTTGCTTCTGAAGCCTCTTTTTTCTTTGTCTCATAGCCCACGACAATATCTTCTAACATATTTTGATAAACTGTGACATCGATCGAATAGGATGCAAGCTCTATAAACATTTCTCTAAATTCTCTAATCTTATTTAGATTATCCATCTGTAACATAATAATCCCCCTAAATTTACGTTATATAATAACACATATCAAAAAATATCATTTGCTAAACTTTTACCAAACTGATTCGTTTTTCCTTTGCATCATGTTCCCGTTTTGCTTCTTCTTTTCGATCCAAAAATTCATAATAATCATCAATTACTGTTGCATTTTCTAAATTAACTCGTTTACATAATCGAATACGAGAACCACCTCCATATACATAACATCCATCCAAACAAGTCTTATGATTAAAATAGTTAAGTTCTCCCAAATCAATATAAGCAGAAGTATTTTTTAAATTGGTACCATCAAGGTTTGTATATTTAAATTCCTTATCACTCATGTCTACCCCTTCTAAATTGACATCCCAAAGGCTTCGTCTACGAACAAGTTGAGGATCAATATCAAGATTCTTTGCATTTTTAAAACTGGCAAACTCTACATTTACATCTTCAAAAGACATCCCACGAAAATCAAGACCTTCTACATTGGTACCCCAAAAACTTTTTTCAAAAACAAATTGTGGATCAATCCTAGCATTGGTATTTTTAAAACCAGCATTCTTCACTATAACATCATCAAAGTTCATCCCCTCAAGATCAATATCTTCTAAATTACAACTTTGTAGATTTTTATCACAAACAAGTTGTGGATTAATATGCGCAGAAGACCCTTTCAAATTAAGAGAAGCAATGCAAAGATTAGAAAAATCAACATTGCTAAGATTCTCCCCTTCAAAGTCCAAGCACCCAGCTTTCACTCTTTCAAGAAACGTTTTAGTCGCTTCATCCCGTCTTTTTTTCTCAGATGGAAGTTGACACATTTTATGAATCCAAGTAAAGAAACTAGAGCGAACAGGAGTAATTTCTTTAGAAGTATCTTCTAAAACTTCAGGAAGATTTTCTTCCTTAGATCCGATAGATTTTACTACGTCTTCCAACCTAGATGGTAAGAAACTACCATCTTCATTCCTACTTTCTAAAAACCTCTGAATACTGTTTTTTAAATAAGGATATTCCTCTAACTTTTGATACTGTTCTAAATACTCTAAATGATGACTTTGATAATCTCTTACAATCTTTTTAAATATTAAATCATAATACTTATCTAAAATTAATTCTTGAATAGAAATCTGATAAAACTTATCTAACAATTTATGATCCACCACTCCATGAAGTAGTTCAAACACAGAATCAATACCTTCATTAAAATCCCATGTTTTTGTTGCATGCATCAAATCTAAAAACAAGCGATAACTTGTAAGATCAAACTCTAACTTCGCTAAATCGAGAGAAAGCTGCATCTCACTATTACTTTCTAAAAAAAGAGAATCTTTTCCATTTTGCATAGACTGTTTCTTACTATTTTCATACTTTTCAATACATTCCAAAAAGGAAGTACAATAAGAGGAAACATCTAAATCATACTCTCCTAATTCTGAAAACATCTCTCGAAACTGTCTAATTTTATTAATATTATCAATTTGTATCATAATACACCCCTAAATTTACGCTATATAATAACATATTTAAAAGTTTTTGTAAATAATTGCATATATTGAAATAAAAGGAGGCGCTATGAAAGAAAAGTTTATTAAATCAACGATTATTCTACTAATTGGTGGCTTTC
>CAZWXX010000105.1:0-4306 GCA_964637865.1 uncultured Muribaculaceae bacterium
TTAACAAGAAAAAAATACTAGAAAAAAGTTTTTTCCTAAACCAATTTCTAGTATTCATTCTACCATTACCAATAAAATACAAATTCATAAGTTTTTATTTTAATTCTACTAAATCTAATCTTTTTCCATGATGAACAAATACAAGCGTTGCACTATCTTGATATCCCTTTGCTTTAGAAGAATCTTTATAAATCCAACTCACATCTACAATAAAAGCATTATCATCATTTTCCTCTAAATAAGCAAAAGTCTCATTTTTAACACTTTCTATTGTTACATCTTTCACAACAGGCAAATCTTGCTTTCTCTGTTTATAAATATCACTCTCTACATATTTATATAAAGTACTCTCAGCATTTTCCAAAAAATTATCTAAAATATCGGAATAAACAAATTGAACTCCACCAACATCAGTCTTTGCAACCTTCTCATCCAAAGAATAAAAGTCTAAAATAAACATCTCAGAAATAAGTTCCACATACTTCTTCTCATCTACATTACTTTTACTTAACTCCTCTTCCAACTTAGAAAACAACTTCTTATAAGCATCACTCTTATTATCTTGTAGTTGATATCCATATTCCTTAATTTCTTTTAAAACCTTAACATCTGCAACCTGATCTGTCTTACTAACAAAGTGATAAATTGCAAAGGCACACACACCAATAATAAGGATAACGAAAGCAAGTAAAAACCTTCTTACACCTTTCTTTAATTTCATACACTAACTCCCTTCTTTATTTCTTTCATTTTTACTCTCATTAAGTAAATCAAATACAATAATATTATCAGAAACATTTAAAAGCTCTTCAGAATACTTATTCTTCTCATCAATATAATCTTGACTGATAGCAGCACCATCAAGAGATAAATACTCGCCCTTTTGACTATTATAATAGATTTTATTGGTTACCCAATTTCCATTTGGAAATACAACAATATTATTCTCCTTCACATTGAAAATATCATGACCTAAAGCATACTTATTTTTAACCCCTAGCATATTACCAAGCGTAGGAAGAACATCATACATTCCCATAACATTCGTAACTTCTTGTTCATACTTCTTATCTTTTGTCCAAATAATAAATGGAACTTTTCGATTTAACTCATATTGATAACTATCAAAATCAAAATAATTAGGATCTTCTTTATCTAAGATACCATCTGTTTCCTTATCATAATTAAACAACCGCTGATAATCCTTCTTTGGAAGTCTAGCATCATGATCTCCATATAAAACAAATACAGTATTATCTAAAAGTCCATTAGCATCTAATGCCTCTAAAAATTCCCCAAGAGCAGCATCAGCATAATGAACAGATTTGAAATAATTTCCAAGTTTTGTTCCTTCCATATAAGGATAAACAACTTCTTCTTCTACACCTGCTTCATTTAAAACTTTCTCTTTCATATTTACTTCAAAAGGATCATACTTATTAACATCAGAAAATGGTGTATGATTAGTAAGAGTAATCAATAACCCATAAAATTTATCATGTTTTTCTTTAATCTTCTTAAGCTTTGTAATAGACTGTTTAAAAAACTCTTTATCACTAAGTCCAAGTCCTATAGAGTTATCTTTATTCACTTTATAAGTCTCTTTACTATAAAACTTATCATATCCTAAACTCTGATGCATTGTTCTTCTATTCCAAAAATCAGCATTATTAGCATGCATACTAAAGGTATAATAGCCTTTATCTTTTAATAAATTAGGCATAGCAATATAACGTCTATCAAAGTAAGAAACAAATGCCGTACCACTTTGTGTTGGCATAAGAGAAGTATTATAGGTAAGTTCTGCATCACTAGAAGTTCCAACACTAACTTGTGAATAAAAGTTAGAAAAATACATTCCTTCTTTTGCTATTCTGTTAAGATTAGGAGTAACTTCTACACCATTAAATTCACGATTTAAAGCAATCGTTTGTAAACTTTCTGCGTGAATAGCAATCACATTTTTACCTTCAAACATATTTGTATATTCATTACTAACCTCTTCTAAACGAGAATCAAAATAATCCGTAAAGTTTTTCTTAGCTTTATCATAACCAAACATAGAATTAATCTTTGGCTGCAAAGAAGCAAAAACATCATTAAATTGATAAATATAAATTCCAAAACGCATCACAATATACTCACGATTCCATTGTTTTGCAAAACGTCCAATTTCTAAAGAAGACAAAGTAATCGTAAAAATAACAACTAAGACACTACCAGCAATTAAAGTTTTCAAAGTCTTCTGTTTACGTACCTGTTTCGTCTCAACCCCTCGATAATATTTCTTTTTCTTAAGAATTATATGAACAGTAATTAAGGTAATAGGACCAATTAAATATAATAAATCTTTAAGTTGTAACACATTTTCAACAACAGCATCCCCCACTGGTGCAATAAACTGAGTAAGAGAAAGCATAGAAGCAGAAGCAAATGAAGTATAAAATGTATAATAAATAGAATTGACCATACAAATAAAAGTAAAGAATATTTCAAACACCATATAATAAGAAAAACGTGTTTTAGGTTTAAATAAATAACCAAAAGACCCAAAAATAACCAAAATAGATAAATCTGCCAAAATAGGTTTAAAAGCCAAATAATTCTCAACAGTATGCATGGTAAAAAAGCGTAACATTGTAGAATTAACTAAACAAGTAATTACAAATACTAAAAACAAAATATTATTCTTACAATATTCTTTTATTAAATGCTCCTCACGCACTTTTTTTAAAAACTTTTTTGTACTCTTTTGTACTTTTTGAAAATGATTTTTCATCTTTTTTTTCATTTCATCAAACCTCGCTTACTATATTATAACACCTATAAAAGAACTTTTCAATCTACCATTTCTGAAATATTAGGAAAAAAATATATATCGCCAAAGAAGTAAACTTTACAAAATAAATAAAAAGAAAGTTGACAATTATTTACACACTAAAATGTATAATTATGTATTTAGTATTGTACATAAGATGTAAAATATTATACAATTGAATTGTAAAGAAAACGGAAAGGGGCAAATAAAATGAAGAAAAAAGTAAAAATTCTTTTACTCCTAGTATCATTATCATTAACGATGGGTTTAATGAGCAATACATACTCAAGATATATCGCTGATACGAATGGTGAAATGAAAATGTTATTTGCAAAATGGCAAATTTTAGTAAATAATGTAGATATCACGAATGGAAAATCTTCATCTATCAATTTAACTCCTGTAATGGATGAAAATGAAAATATAAAAGATGGTACCATTGCTCCTTCTTCTAAAGGTTACTTTGATATTGAAGTAGATCCTACAAATGTAGATGTATCATTTAATTATAGCGTAGATCTTGCTGTATTAAATGAAGATATGCCAGACTTAATGATTACAAAATATGCTCTATTAGATGAGACTTTCCAAGAGGGCGATGAAATAACTTTTAAAACATTAACAGAAACAGAAAAAAATATAAAAGGAACCCTAAATTATAATAAACAGAAAAATTTCAAACCATTTACGATTCGTGTATATTTTGAGTGGTATGATGGAGAGAATAATCAAATGACAGATGAAGATGATGCAGAAATAGGTAAAAAAGCAACAATAGAAAATACAGATTTAAAAGTAAAAGCAACCATCAACTTTGAACAAAAAATATAAGAGATGTAATACTTATAAAACATCTCTTTTTCATTTCCATTAATACAAAAAATATCCTATTTTCCATCAGCTTTCTTTCAAATAAACACTAGGGTAAACAGAATAATCCAGATATATCCCAATAACTAGAAGTATTATATATATTCATTATCCATTGATAAACTATTTTATTTAAAAAATCACTACTGCAACACCCATAATAATATTGTAGAAAGAAACCTTCTCCTTGATACAGCATATCCATAATCACCCAGGTATATCAAACCCACTTATCATTACCCGCTCACACAAATAAAACCACTAACATTTAGACTTCTAGAAGTATAATTACCTAAATACCATTTTGTCTTTCCTATCTCTATCACTTTTTCTACTTATTTCCAATTGATAACTGATATCTTATCTACGGACAGTTTTTGAAATTAATAAAAAATGAAGAATCACATCTCCATCATTAAAAGTCTCTTAAAATTGATAAAACGACCCTTTTATGATATCTTATATATAATCAAAAAAATAAAGAATCGAGGTCGTTTTATGAATTTATTATATAATACTCAAAAAGATATTACAAGTAAGATTGAAACATTTTTAAATGAAAATGTTACAGTTCAGTCAAGGAACTAGAAAATAGGTAAGTTTACGCTTACCTCAAAC
>CAZWXX010000106.1:0-4278 GCA_964637865.1 uncultured Muribaculaceae bacterium
TTGCTATGTCTAATAAGTTTACTAATCCTATTTATAATTTAGCTGTGCAAGATGTGGTTGCTAATTCTGACTTTTATAAAGACTTTTATGAAGAAAAAGATTATTTCTTTAAAACACCTGTATTTCAAAATGCACTTGAAAAGTTAGAAATGACTATCGCACCACCGCCTGAGAAGTATAGGAATCAAAAAGATCCCTTATTTCTAACTATTATTCCTTCTATTATCATGGAAGCTTCATCTCTTCTAATGGGATATTATGCTTTTTTAAATATTAGTAAAGGTGGTGGCACTTTTCAGGACAATTTTATGACTATCATGATGTGTGTTGGTATGCTAGTTTCTGGTTTGGTGTGGCCTTTTATTGAAAGATTTTATGAAAAGTTTGTTGAAGTTAAAAATGAGAGAAAGAGAGTTAAAAAATATACAAAATATTTGAAAAAGAAAGAAGAAATATTTAAAAAAGCGATTAATTCACAGAAGGCTACCTTAATTGGGCGATATTTATCTTTAGAAGAATGTCGGGATGCTATTTATAAAAGAAATCCTAATTTATTTTCTAGGAACTATGATGGAGAGTACTTTTTATCGATTCGATTAGGTGTTGGTAATGTTCCTCTTTATAGTGAAATTTCTTATGAGGCTCCAGAATATAGTGAAGAAAGTGATAAACTTCGAGATAATGTCGATAAGCTTATTGAACAATATAAGTATTTGCCAGAGACGCCTTATTATTTATCACTTTATGAGAAAAATATTTTGGCCTTTATTGGACCAGATCATTTAAAAATGCATTATTTAGATGCTATTGTATTACAATTAATTGCTTATCATAGTTATACAGAGTTAAAAATTGTTCTTTTATCAGATAGTGCGATTTCTTCTACGTTTAATTATTTAAAAAATTCTAATTTTTGTTGGAATAATGAGAGAAGTTTTCGTCTTTTTGCAAATTCTTATGAAGATGGTTTGATGGTTTCTGATTATTTAGAAAGAGAGTTTGCTCTTAGAACTCAAAATAGTAATGATTCTGGATCTTCAAAAGATAAGAAAAAACTACCTTATTATTTAATATTATCGGATAATATTACAATTTATCGTAATTTGAAGATTATTGATGATGTTTTGGAACAAAAAGATAATATTGGTTTTGGTCTTATTATGTTTGATTCTAAGGTTACGAATATTCCTGATGGTTGTGAGAATTTTGTGAATTATACAGAGCATGAAGGATATTACTTTCGCTCAGAAATGACTGCTAACAATATTTCCAAATTTTTACCTGAGTTTGTTGGAGTAAACTATCATAATATTAATATGGAACAATCTATTTCACTTCTTTCTAATATACCACTTCTGGTAGAGATTAGTGATTCTGGTTCATTACCAGATAATCTTGGTTTTTTGGAAATGTATGGAGTTGGAAATATCGAACAGTTAAATATTTTAAATAGATGGCAGACTTCTAATATTGTTAATAGCTTAATGACTCCTATTGGAGTGGATACGAATGGTAATCTTTTAAATCTTGATTTACATGAGAAAAAGCATGGGCCACATGGATTAATTGCGGGAACTACTGGTTCTGGTAAATCGGAGTGTATTGTTACTTATCTTTTATCTCTTGCTGTTAATTATAGTCCTTATGAAGTTCAGTTTATTTTGATTGACTATAAAGGAGGAGGTCTTGCTGGTGCTTTTGAAAATCGTAAGACTGGAGTGAAACTTCCTCACTTAGTGGGAACGATTACTAACCTTGATAAAAGTGAGATGAATCGTACCTTAGTCTCTATTAAGAGTGAACTTCAGCGAAGACAGAAAATTTTTAACGAGGCGAAGGAAAAATTAAATACGGGTACCATTGATATTTATAAATATCAAAGGCTTGTACGTGATGGAAAACTAGCTCTTCCTCTTGCTCATTTATTTATTGTTTGTGATGAATTCGCAGAGCTTAAAGCACAACAACCTGATTTTATGGATGAATTAGTTTCGGCAGCACGTATTGGACGTAGTTTAGGAGTTCATTTAATTCTTGCTACTCAAAAGCCAAGTGGTGTTGTGGATGAGCAGATTTGGTCTAACTCAAAATTTAAAATTTGTTGTAAAGTGCAAACAGTAGAGGATAGTAATGAGATGATTCAAAAGCCTGATGCAGCTTATATTAAAGAGGCAGGACGATTCTACTTGTTGGTTGGAAATGATGAATATTTTGTAAAAGGACAGTCTGCTTATACTGGAACTAGTTATGTTCCATCTGATAAAATTAATTCTAAGTTTTCAATGGATGTTGATTTTGTTAATCATTTAGGAGAAATTGTTAAATCTGTTTCTAAGGATGACCAAAAGGATACTAATAAAGTTAGTTTAGGGGAAGAACTTATCAATATTTCTAGCTATATTGTTGAACTTGCTAATAAGACTAATTTTAAGTATCAACAATTGTGGCTTGATAATGTTCCTAAAATTTTATATTTAGATGATGCCTGTAAAAAATATAATGTAGAAGTAAAACCATTTGATATTAATCCACTGATTGGAGAATATGATGATCCAGAGAATCAAGCTCAAGGATATGTATCATTACCAATTACATTGGCAGGCAATACTTATATTGTTGGTGGTAATGGAATGGGTAAAAACACTTTAATGTCTGCTATTTTATATTCTAGTGCTATTAATCATAGACCTGAAGAAGTTAATTTTTATATTATTGATTTAGGATCTGAAAAGTTGAGAAAATTTTCTAGGTTGCCGCATGTTGGTGATGTGTTGGGTATTAATGATAAAAATAAAATTTCATATTTATTATATATGTTATTACAAGAGATGGATAATAGAAAGAATTATTATTCACAAAATAGTGGAGATTTTTTATCTGATGTAAAATCTGGTAAAAGTATTTTTCCTAATATCATTGTTATGATTTATGATATGGAGGTTTTTAGAGATTCATTTGAGGAAATGTATGATGAGTTATTTGTTTCATTAACTAGAAACTGTTCTAAATATGGTATTTATTTTATTGTTTCTGGTGCAACTTCATCTTCTCTGGGTTATAGCTGTGAAAATAATTTTCCTCAGCGCTTAGTTCTTAATTTAGTTGATTCTTCAGATTATTCTTCTTTCTTTTCTGATTTTCATATACCTTCTAGAAATCCTGGAAGGGGTCTTGTTAATATAGATGGCAAATGCTTAGAGTTTCAAAGTGTGATTATCTTTAATGAGGATGAAGAACATGAAAAGTTATCTTATGCAATTTCTATACTAGCTAAGGCCTTTCCCAATAGAGCTAAACCTGTTCCTGATGTTCCAAAGCGATTAGCATTTAATTATTTAAGTGAATATCTTGGGGATTTAAATAGAGTTCCGTTAGGCGTTAATCTATTAACTGCTCAAATTGGATTATTCGATTTTTCTAATAAAATTACTTTGCTTTCTGGCGATAATTCACTTAATCTTTCTAAATTTTTGAGTTTTTTAGTTAGGATTTTGTCTTCTTATAATAATAATAATTTAATTATTTTAAATGGGGATTCTAATTTTAAGTTACAAATTCCAGAGCAAATTAAATATTATGATTCTAATTTTACTAAGGTAGTTCCAATTTTGATGAATAATATTAATAAGTATAATACGATTTCGTCTTCTAAAACATTTATGATTATTGTTTTGGGTTATTCAAAAATTAATTTTCATTTGTCTAAATTTAAAGAAAAAAATGAATCTGTTTACTTATTAGATGATTTAATTCAATCTGTTGCTAATAGTTCGTTTAAGTTTTTAATATATGATTCTTCTGACCCTCTGAGGAGACTTACAAATACTACTTTGTCTGAATTCGTTGATAATCAAAATGGTATATGGGTTGGAAAAGAATTGGATATGCAAGATTGTTTTTCATACGATAATATTTCAAGTGGTGATATTAAAACCGGAAATGATACTGTTGTTCTTATTAAAGATTCTATTCCTGAATATTTAAAGTTTCCAACATTGTAAATTTTTGTATTGCAGAATGTAGAGTAACCAGAATAAACGCATAAGTTTCAAGAAGTCATGCGTTTATTCTGTCAACAGTACAGTAAAAAAGAGTAAACAAATTCAAAAATAAAAACTTTATGAAAATTATAGATAAATAAATTCATAAAGTTTTTTTTCGCAATATTTTAAGCACGCAAAAAAGATTTCTGTAAAGAAATGAAAAAAAATCATCAACACTAGTGTCAATAGTTTTTGAATATTTCCTATAAAAAGAGTATAAAAAAACTTGTAGATA
>CAZWXX010000107.1:0-4274 GCA_964637865.1 uncultured Muribaculaceae bacterium
ACTTTAAGTTAGATGATTTAAAAGGAAAAACAGTTATCGGAGGTCGTGCAGGTGGTCGTCAACTATACTTATAATGTTTTATTAATTATATTTAATCTACAATATAACTCTAATTTTATGGCCAAATTAAAAAGAAAAGCCATATTTACTACTGAGCCTATCTTCTCGTTATAATATCTTTCATATTCAAATACTTCTGATACTTCATCAAGAACTATTTCAAAGGGAACATTATCATTTTCGATTTTTACTTCATTTTTTATGGCATCTTGAATCTGTTGTGGTAATTTTTTATAAAGGTTTAATAGATTATGACCTTTTATTTTTTCCTTTTTTTCTTTATATAGGATAACTTTAAAAAATAATTCTATGGAAAATGCTATATTTGCCTCTACTATGTGCATATAATCTACTTTTTGATTTCCAAAGGTATCAGTTTTGTTAACCAGCCTTTTTGTAGATAAAAAATAAGACAAGGCATTTTGATAAGTATTTTTAATCACACTATCTATATTACTATTATTTAAACCGTTATCTCTAAGATTACATTTAAAAGGAATACTATATTTTTTTGTCTGATTCATATTATAGGGCTTTCCTAACGATGTTTTTTTCTTTTATTATAAACTGTATCTAGGTAGTTATTTAAATCTTCTAAATCAAAGTCATTGATATCATAAAGTTCATCTTCTCCAAACAAAGATAGATACCAATCTTTTACTTCTTCAGATACCTTTCCATTAATAAATTGCTCTAATCCCCATAGGCCTCCACAATCTTCAATAATTCCCTTTCCTTTTCCAGATAAAATAGAAAAATCTTTTTCTTTATACCCATCATTTATTTTTGTTACTTGTATTTTAAATTCCCAACCATCGCCAGTATCATATTCTAACAATAACTTGTCCTTTTGTTTTAATTTAAGATATGACAATTTTTTTGTTCCCATTGCAATACCACTCAACTCATCGATATCAAAACCTTTGGACATATATTTCATTTTATTGTGGGTTAAAATATATAAATGCTCTAGCCATCCATTCATTGACTCAACCACTGCCTCACAAAATTTCCTAATTGTCATATCATCATTTACCACTACTATTCGGTTAATTTCTTTTTCAAATTCTTTTAAACTTACTTTCATTTCAATATTCATAAATACTCCCCATTCTACTTTATATTTTAAAAATTATTATTCATTTGTTTCTTCTACCATTGCTTTTAGTTTATTTATTTGTCTTGCTAATAAACTACATAATTGTTTTATTTTATTATCACTCATGTGTGTGAGATTTTGATATTTATGAAGTAAATCTTCAAAATACTCTGGAATGTCATCTAACTTACTTACATCTATTCTTTTTATATCTTTTACTATTTTTATAATCCTACTAAATTCTTTTTCTTCATAGAAGAATTTACCTATACCAGATACAATTATTTCTTCGTCATTATAAGCATTCATTTTTAAGGCTTCTCCATTATCAAAAATAGGTGCAACATCTAACCATTTTAAAGTGTTTACGTCTCTAATAATACCAAAATTATTTAAGTGTCTATCTTCATTCATAATTAAAAAATCTAATATGTACATATTTTCTAATTTCATTCTTGCATTTTCTATTCCATTTTCTTCTAACTTTTTTATGTATTCTTCATAATCTTTTAGATTTTGATTCTTTTTCATATCGTTTCTAATTTGGTATGCTGTTATAAGTTCTGTATCTTTTGTTATAAAGCAAGGGCATTTTGATACTATCATATCTTTATAAGTATCTAATGTATAAGGAACGTGATTAAATCCTAGACGTTTACATATTTCTGTGGCAAGAACTTCATTAAATGGTTGTAATATTTCATTTTTATATCCGCCTTTTAATAGATATCTAGTACCACTTTCAATAATCCATGCTTTTTTTAACATTCCATCTGTAGTATTATTAGGAGTTTTTAATGACTCTTCTTTCGTTATCGTTTTACTATTTCGTGAAAGGGAAGCTTCTAAAAACTCTGAATAATCAAAGTCATGGTCAAAAAAGTTAATATCATCATATTTTATGTCACTTTCATAGGGTTTTATCCAGTATTGATCAGATAAGGATAAGCCAAAGGCCTTGTCCAAAAGTTCTGAAGGGGTATCTATATTTAATCTATGTAGCAACAAGTCCAATTTATCTCTCCATGATGGAATTCCTCTACCTTTAAACCATTCACTTAAGTTGGTTCTAAGTGAAGTATTATTAAAATCATCTTCCATATAAAAACTTTTTAATATATATGGAGCGTAATCGATATTTTTTACTTCAATTATTACATCAAAGAATTTTGAGACTACATTATATTCTGCAATTAAGACTTCTGTATTTTTATTCATTAAAACACATTTCATAAATACACCTTCTTTCTATAGAATATTTTATCATAATTCAGTAAATAAATCATTAATAAAGCCTAAATTTATAGTTGATTTCTACTGTTTTATCTTCGCTTATCGTGATCCTATCAATTAAGTTTGCTAGTAGTTCTCTAGATGGATTTTTTAAAGATAGGAATCCTTTTATACGTTTTATAATTTTCTCTTTTTCTCTCTTACTATCACTACTATCTAGACTATTAAGTTCTAAGGTGAGATTTTGCTTGTTTATATTTAGATTTTCTAAGTCTTGTTTCAGTTTTAAAGTTAATCTTTCATACTGTTCTAAATCTGTTACCCCATTTAGCTTATCCATATATAAGTTATCAATCACATTTGTTGTTTGTTTTATTTTTAAATCAATATCACTTATCTTTTTTATCACTCTTGTTCTAGCATCTTTCTTTTTCAATACTTCTTCGACCTTATTTTCAAAATCAGTGTCGTCTACGTATTCGCTTATAATCTTTTTAAGTTCATCTAATACAGCACTTTCTAATTTATCATAATTCATGGAATGTGGTGTACATACACCGAGTTTACTATGGGAAGTATAATAACAACAAGCACAATATCTTCTTTTCTTATCTCCACTAGTATTTACTCCAATACTATGTCCACATTCTTTACAATACAAGAAGCCTTTTAATAAATATGAGTTTTTCCCATGTTTATTGTTTCTATTTTTTTTAAGCAAATCTTGGACTGTATTAAAAGTTTCTTCTGAAATAATGGGTTCATGAGTATTTTTAACTATAATCCACTCTTCTTTAGGCACTCTTTTTTCTTTTTTGGACTTATAACTTACCTTTTTTCTCTTGCCTTGTGTTAAATGCCCTATATAAGTAGGATTTTTTAATAATTCATCTATTGTTCTTGCACACCACAAGGAGGAAGTTTTGGTTTTCGTTTTTCTTATTAAGTTAGCATGTGTACTTGGGTTTTGTATTCCCTCTGACGAGAAAATGTCTGCTATTTTTTTAGTACTATAACCAAGACACGCTAAATCAAACATTCTTAAAACTACCCCTCTTACTTCTTCATCGACAATTAACTTATGTTTATCATTAGGGTCTCTCTTATAACCATAAATTCCTTTCCAACCGGTATACTGCCCCTGCTCTTTTTTTGCTTTCATAATTTTTCTTATTTTTTTTGAGCCATCTTTAATATAGAAGTCATTGAACATTAATTTAAACTGTAAATAATCTAGGCCAGGTGTTTCATATAAAGTATCAATATCATCATTAATAGCAATATACCTTATATCGTTTTCAGGAAATACTTTTTCAATATATTGTCCCATCCTAATATAATCTCTACCCATACGTGATAAATCTTTTGTAATGATAGTATCAATTTTCTTTTCTTTAACGTCTTCCATTAATCTTTGCCAACCAGGCCTATTAAAATTACCACCACTATAACCATCATCAACATATTCCTCAATAAAATTCAAATCATCATGTTTACTTACAAAATTCATCAAAAATTCTCTTTGATTTAATATACTTTCACTTAGCTCATTATCTCCATCTTCTCTAGATAATCTTTCGTATATACCTATTTTATATATTTTCATTGTTAATATTATCCATTTCTAGGCAGTACTTTATCAAAAATTTTTCTATGATTTCCTGTAATTTTTTGCTATTTTCATTAAAGTTATTTACTATTTTCATATTTCATCACCCAGATAATTTTATGCAAATGGATATTTGTTAATGTGTTTTACGTTATATTATTGGTAGCCGAACAGGTGGAATGCCTGAGATGACATTTGAATGGGCTTTAAGAGAAAATGGAATTGACCCTAAAGAAGACGTTGACATTGATACTAGTGTTGCCTTTGCTGCTA
>CAZWXX010000108.1:0-4255 GCA_964637865.1 uncultured Muribaculaceae bacterium
ATTATCATTACTTATAAGTTCACTTTATAATATTGTAGATCAAATATTTATTGGAAATAGTGAACTTGGCTATTTAGGAAATACAGAAACAAGCATTGTGTTTCTATTACAATTATTTCAGTTGCATTCGCTTGGGCAATAGAAGAAGAATCTGCAGCATTCTTATCCTTATGCCAAGGAAGAAAAGATACTAAAAAAGCCCACATTGCAATTGAAAATGGAATGAACGCAATTATAAGAGCAGATGGTAGTCCAAAATTCTCTATGGCATCTACTCTTGTTGGAGCAATCACAAATATAATTTTAGATCCAATATTTATATTTGTGTTTAAGTGGAAAATTGCAGTTGCCACATGGGCAACGGTAATCGGACAATGTCTATTTCTTATTGTTTCAATAATTTATTTTACGAAACTAAAAACATTCAAACTCTCATGGAGTAGCTTTAAAATCAATTTAGATATCTTTAGCTATTTATCGATTCATCTATGGGAGTAGATAAAACAACAGAAGTAATATGCAACTTTGTGAAAAATAAAAGCTAAATACTACTTAGCACTCAATGATTTGAGTAATTGTTTTATGCAGACTCTCTATGATTAGAAAGCCTATTATAAAATAGAATGAAAAAAGACGATTATAGATAAATTAATAATCGTCTTGATTTGTTTGTTTAATAGATAAATTTAGATAAATCGTAAAAAGTACCATCGCTATTTTGTGCTAAAATCGTACTAAAACTACAATATTGTCCTTTACAGACAGAAACCTGATATAGACTAACAATATTCTTTACAGTATTTATTTCTTTATAAGTAGATAAATTGTTATTGATCAATCCTTTTTGTATATCAACATAATTCAATGTTCCATCATCCATTAAGAATACAACAATAGGTGCTAGCTCTTCTTGTCCTATATTAGATACAATAACATTTCTTATTTCTTTTGGAAATTGATATTCTAAAAGAGTATTAGACAAGGAATAATTAGAACCAGATTTTTTATTATATTCCTCAATATCAATAGATATCATACCTGTTTTATTATCATTCGTAGAAAAATATGATTTTACTTCATCAATATGATCATAAGATGATAATAAGTAATCATAATCTCCATTTTCACAGTTAAGACATTTCTTACTTTCAATTACCAAATTTTTAGAATTAAAATAATGCTCTGCTTTATCCTGATCTTTTGCTACTTTACTACTAACATTTTCCTTTTTAGAATTCTTCTCTGTCTTACTAAAAATAATTTCTTTATCATAACAAATAAACCCAACCAAACCAATAATTACAAGTAAAGATATTATAAATGCAATTAACAATCCCTTTCCATCCTTCTTTTTCATAATCTCTCTCCCTCCTATAATAAATAGAGTATAGCATAAATAATACTCTATTTTGAGGAAAAAAAAGAAAATATGTAAAGAAATGTAAAAAATCTAGCATGATGGTTTTAGAAATTTGGAATTGATAATAATAAATAAAAAGGTATTAATATAGAATTAAATAGGGAAAAAAAGAATTGTACGAAATCCCTTTTTATGTTAGAATATCTAGCAATGGAAAAGGGGGATTATATGATAACAGAATTAGAAGAAAGAAAATGGCAACAACATAAGAAAAAACATAAAGAATTATTTAATTATGGAATAAAAAATGGGCTAATTGGTGCTTATGACAAGAAACTTATAGAAAATTTAAGACATATTTATTATGGAGGTCTTTCAATATCTATCCTTCTCTTACATCGTAATTATAGTAACGGTTATTGCTATGATGTAGCACCATTAGTAACACTAGGATTCGGTGATGATGATTTTCAAGTAGTGGATGCAGATATTGATACTTTAAGATTAAATCCCAAATATATAGAGGAATATAGAGCCGGAAAAGAAAGTAAACATTTTGCAAATCATCGTTTTGCAGAAAGAATATTAAAAGATGGTACAACATTGATCTATGATACATCGTATGGACTAGTATTTGAGAAAAATTTGTATTACAAATTAGAAAACCCAATGATAACGAAAGTAGAAGATAAAAAAACAACATTAGAAACTTTATATTATAGGCTAGAACAAGATTCGGATATACAAAGAGATAAATATGCACTACCTTTACTTTTACCAAATATAGAAAATGATTTAGTGCCAATACAGCCATTCTATTTGGAACAATTAAAACAAGAGATTGCAACACTAAAACAAGAAGTAAACTATGACGATATATGTAAAAAAATGCATGATGATATGAAAGCAAAAGGACTTTTAAAATAAAATATATTGATATACTTTATGAGATAAAGAAGCAAAAAGAATTTGCTCCTCACATTTTAGTATATGAAATCATTTATCTCATTTCGCTAAATTTGCAGTATTATTATGTGGATTTTATAATTTCGACAGAGCCTAAATTAGTTTCCAAACAACTCTAGTTAGGATCCTTTCGAAAGCTTATTAAAAATCATTACAAGTCTATCATCAAAAGGATTGTCTATCATCTTTTTATATGCTATATTTGTAATAGCTTGTGAGAATGGCGGAATGGTAGACGCGCTACTTTGAGGGGGTAGTGAATTTTAGATTCGTGAGAGTTCAAATCTCTTTTCTCACACCATTAAGTATTTTAAGTTTAAACTTTGAACTTAAATGATAGATATCAATTCTAGAAATAGGATTGTTTTTCTTATGTATTCCATTTATTTGTGAGACCTCTTGCAATTACTTTATTTTTCTTTATAATAGTTACTATTGGAGTGATTGTATTGTGATAGTGTTAGAGGATAAATTATTTCATAGTCCTGTTTCTAATTTGATATATCAACCTGGTTGGACAAGAGAGAAAGACTTGGAAGTGAAAATGTTAAAGTTAGAAAGAATTTTTTCTACTGGAAAAATTATGTGTAGAGATACTCTAGAAAAAGCATATCCTAACAATTATTATCCTTGCCAGAGAAATTATAATAAAAATCATTCCGTATCGCTTGCAAAACACGAAAGCAAGAAAAATACAGAAGATGAGGATGAAAATCATGTTATTTTTTCAGATGAAAATGCTTATGAGATGTATCCTTGGAATGAAATTTCCTTAGTTTTAAACGAGAGATTACTAGAAGAAAATCCAAAATATTTGGATGGGGTTCGCATTCCATTAGAAGTTCAAGCTTTGGGAGATATTGATTTAAAATATTTAGAGGCAATTTCCATTCCTGCAATTTTTGGAATTCAACCATTTTTTAAAGGTAGATCTTTTGATATGATGGATTGTATTGAAAGTTATTTGGATAGTACTAAATATTATGAAATGTTACATAAACTTTTAGGACTCGTAGAAAAAAGAAATATTTCAGTTCCTATTGTAGATATAGAAACAGGGTATGAATACTGTGATAACCTAGAATATAGACAATTAATTAAAAAATATCAAGGATCCAAAAAAACTTTTTAATATACAATATGAGTTTCTATATGTAGCGAAAGAGAGGAGAGAGTTATAATATGGAAGAAAAAGATAAATTGCGTAATGCTCTTTTTGAAAAATACTTTGAGGTAAAAGAAGGAATTTCTGCGATTGATTTTGTTAATCATACATTAGATATTAGAGAAAAATGGAAAGAACTTCATCATATGTTTGAAGAAAATGTAAAACGCTTCGATTCTTATAGTAGTTTGGATGGTATTCAATGTATTTCATGTGATGATGAGAATTATCTAATAATAAATCTTAATATGATGGATTATATCGTTTTGGATATAAAACGTAGAAATAGTTTATTGAAGGAAGAATTAAAAGACGGAATGACTCCAGAATTCTTTATTCATCATTTTGGGAAGCATCATTATATGTCTCCATTTTCTTCTATCTTAGAATATAAAGGTGATGTAGAGAAACTGATTCAGTTTTATTTAGAAAACCAAGTGCTTTTAGAGTTACCAACTAGAGTTTATTATAAACTAGCGCTTGGAGAGGCATGGACGAGTTTTAGTATCGATATTATGGATGGTTCTCATCAATTATGTTTTCAAACACCAGACCAGTTTTTATATGAGCAATTGTTTTTAAGAGAAGATTTGCAGCCATTTGGTATGCAAGATGCAACACAGAAAATTGGAGAAGATAAAATGCATGAAATGTTTGCAAGAATTCCAACGATTAGGCTTCCAAAAGAAGTAATTCCAGAAGCACTCTATGAAAGAGTTTCTGCTAGTATGGAAAATCATAAAACACGAGGTCCTGTTTATTCT
>CAZWXX010000109.1:0-4234 GCA_964637865.1 uncultured Muribaculaceae bacterium
GTTCTTTGTAGTAATTATTTTACTACTCAAATAATAAAAGCATCTGATTCAACGTGAGTTGATTTCAGATGCACACCCATAAGGGATTGCATTTGATTGGCGAATCAAATGTATCCTTTTTCTATTGTATGAAGTTCCCTTCATCTGTATACATCATACCATAAAGAATGATATATATCAAGAAATTTTTACATTCACTCTAGAGTAGTAAAAATGATGTTAGTTAAAACCTTTTAAAATGGAGAATTATCTAAAGTACTTATATCTTTCATTTAATGGTACAGATCTTTTTAAAGATTGTAATTCTTTTTTTAATACTTTCTCTTTTTCTGTTTCATAATAATTTAAAATGTTATGTGTTTCAAAGCGACTGGTTTCTTTATTAAAAAAATACCTTGGTAAAACATTGATTTCCCAATCCATAGCTAAGTAATTATAAAATCTTTCGTTAGGGGTTAGACAAGATGTTGTAATCTTTCTAGGTATAGCTAGAACATAAGGGTCATAATCTTTTATGGTGTTATAATTTATTCCTTGATTGTCTGTTGTGAATCTTTCGATTGAATCATAGCAAAGATATTGAACAGCAATATCCTTAAAATGTGACATTAATTCTTCAATAACATATTTTTGATATTGGTAATGAGCTTTATCGATATCTATATTCTTTTCATTCATTCTTTTTTTTACCATGATTTTTCTGTTAATGGCATTAAAAAATTCATTGTTAGAATATGCCTTTTCAAGGAAATCAAGAATATCTAATTCAAATCTTGTATAATCATGTGCTCTCTCATCATCTTCATCATAGAGAAACTGATAAACACTATAATTTTTCACTTTGGATGCTGTTTTCTTTTTTTTATCATTTAAAGTATCTAGAAAATGTCTTATATTTAGATATGAATTAATGTCTGCATCTGGACTAAAGCCTCTGATTACTTCTTCTTTAATATTTGGATGTTTTCCTAGTTGATAGAGTTCATCATTAATTTTTCTTAAATTATCACAATTTGTATCTTTTATTATATAACTTACAAACCATAAATAGGTCCATGAAACAGGATTGTCCCAAGTTTCATGATGTTCTCCACCAATTTTTATATTATAGTTTATCAATTTTCCACTAGGATTAAAGTATCCTATATATGGTTTTCTATTTCTTTTTTCCCAATTAATTATTTCTTCATTTTGAAATTCTATTGACATATTTTCTCCTACATTTATCTATTGAATATTACTTTAATATAAAAGAAATCCACCTAACTCATCCTAGGTGGCAACCATTTAATTGGCAACACTCAACACTGGCATATTGAATATTCCTTTTATATTGTATGAAGGTTCCTTCATTTGTATACATCATACCATAAAGAATGATGCATATCAAGAAATTTTCTCTTTGAGTTTTGGTTCAAAATTCTTTGCTAAAAATAAGAAAAAAACTTGTATTTAAAACAAATGTTTGATATCATAAGTATGGATACATTTGATATATCAGATGCTTTCCCTTTCTTTCTATCAAAAGGTAAAAGAAAGGTGGTGGTATTATGACAAAAAGAGAAGTATCTCAATTTATTATAATTCTACTATTGTTCTTTGTAGTAATTATTTTACTACTCAAATAATAAAAGCATCTGATTCAACGTAAGTTGATTTCAGATGCAAACCCAAATTAAGGGATAACATCTGATTGGCACATCAAATGTATCCTTTTTCTATTGTATGAAGTTTCCTTCATCTGTATACATCATATCATAAAACGTTTTTATTATCAAGGAATTTTCACTTGTCCTTTTTCACAACGATTACCCCAAGCATCAATTAACTTATTGTCTTTTTTAATACATACAATCTCACAACCATTAGGGCATCTGTGACAGTTGGTTCCAACCGTTGTAAAGTTATGTTCACCAATTTCAAAGTTGAAATTTATTTCTTCTTCTTCCTTTGAAAGAATGGCAACCCCAATTGCTCCCATTAGATGACCATTTTCATCTGTCATTACATTACACCCAAGAATATCTTCGAAGGCTTTAACAACACCAATATTTTTTGAAACCCCACCTTGAAAGATAATAGGTTCTATAATCCTTTTTCCTTTTCCTACATTATTTAAATAGTTTAGGGCCACACTTCTACAAAGTCCTGCGACAATATCATTTTTCTTGTGTCCCATCTGTGCTTTGTGGACCAAATCACTTTCGGCAAACACAGTGCAACGTGCTGCAATAGGAGTAGGGTTCTTACTAGTAAGCGCGAGCGGTCCAAACTCTTCAACGGGAACGTCAAGACGCTTTGCCTGGCTCGATAAAAAAGATCCAGTTCCAGCAGCACAAAGTGTATTCATGGCATAATCGACTACAATTCCGTCATCAATTAAAATAATTTTAGAATCTTGCCCACCAATTTCTAGAATGGTTCTAATATCTGGATAACGAGAAAGTGTTCCAATCGCGTGTGCTGTAATTTCATTTTTTACAATACTAGCATTTAGTATCGTACCAATTAGTTTTCTAGCAGATCCTGTTGTTCCAACTCCTACAATTTTGATATCCCTACTTTGCTTTTTTAATTCCTTTAAAAGTTTTTTAACCGCTTCAATGGGATTTCCTTGCGTCATTAAATAACAACTGGCAAGTACTTTGTTTTCTTCATCAATTACGACTCCTTTCGTAGAAATCGAACCAATATCTACTCCTAAATATCCTTTTTTCATTTTTTCTCCTTTCGTATTTTAATTAAATCGTAAAAGGCTTCTAGTCTGGTTTTGACGCCTTCTTCTGATGTTTGACTATCAAATGAGAAGAAAAGTATTGGTATATTTGCATCATGTGCTGCCTTTTGAATGATAGGGATTGCACCAATTTCTGGAGTACATCCAAATGGTTTTGTGTGAATCACACCATCAAAGTGATGACGCTTCGCATAAAGTACACGGTAAACATTATCAAGACCATCAGCACCTAGTGTGTATTTACAATATTTGCGACTTTTAAATAACATATAACGAGTAAAAAATGCTTTCTGCCATAAAAGATAACTAACATTCGTGAATCTCTTAATCTCAATATTCTGACTTGCCAGTTCTTCTTCTAAAAAATAAGTAGAGAAGGGTTCCATTGCTGTATATAATTCCCCAATGACTGCAATTTTTAGGGTATCTTTTGGCTTATTTACTTTTAATTTTTTAAATTTTTTCTTATATTTTTTATAAACTTTGGTAAGTGAAAAAATAGAAGTCGTTTGATCCATATTGGCAAGCATTTCTTTTTTTAGATTTTTAAAACTATTTTTTTCATCTTCAAATCCAATATTTTTCCGGATAAAGGCATCTATTTTATCCATATAATAGATGAAAAATAAAGCGTGAAGTGCTTGATGGATAAAGGTTCTAAATTTCAAATTTGGATTTAATTCTTGAAAGAGAAGAAAAGACTCTTTGATACGGAGGTGGTCCTGACTAATCAGTTTAAAAAAGCGAAAATGATAACCTAAGTCTTTTAATATTTTCTCTTGTACTTCAGCGTAATACCGATACCTGCATCCACCACCTGCTTGAAATAAAATAGTAGCACCATTTTCGAGTGATTCAATATAGTTTCCTAAGTTATATTTAAAAGGAACACAAACGGTGTCGGGTGCATATTTACTTCCAAGTTCAATTGTCTTTTTGGTAATTGGGGGAGCGGGTATAACTTCTTTTTGAGTCAAGTTTCTAAGTAACTTAGAAATTGGAATATAATAGTCTCCAAGATGGGGAAAACTAATGACTTCTTTCATGTTGCGCCTCCCTTTTTGCTTTTAAAATATCGAAGAAACTCTCAAGTCTTGTGGTAATACCAGCATCACTATTTTCATTTTCAAATACTAAATAGAGCATTGGAATATCTACTTTCCTTTTTATCATCTCAACGGCTAGAGAGTCTGGTCCACAAGGGAATGATGAAATTAAAATGATTCCATCTACTTTTTGCTTATAGAAATGAACGCTAGCCATGACTTCTTTGTTATGACTCCAATGAATATCAGTAGAAATTTCCATGCATTCTCTATTGATCACTTCATCTGGGATAATATCTGAGTAGATGATTTCGATATTTTCCTTTTTTAAATAAGAAATCACTTCACCACTAATATAAGAATCATATAAGTTATAAGGGTGAGAGGCAAGAAGCACTTTTAATTTGTTAGATGAAAATTTCTTTTGTTGTTCTTTTATTCTGTCATATCT
>CAZWXX010000110.1:0-4131 GCA_964637865.1 uncultured Muribaculaceae bacterium
CATGTATACAGTAAAAGAAAATCTAGAGTATGAACAAGTGATAAAAAATTCTAAATTCATCACTTTAGTATACCAAATAAGAAACAAAAATGAAGTCTTAAAATATCTAGAAGAAGCAAGAGAAAAATATCCAAAAGCTACACACTATACGTATGCTTATAAAACAATGAATGAAGAAAAATCTAGTGATGACAAAGAACCTAGTAAAACAGCTGGTATGCCCATTTTAAATGTAATAAAAAAGAAGAAGATTACAAATATCTTAGTCATTGTCATTCGTTACTTTGGCGGTATCAAACTAGGCGCAGGGGGACTCGTTAGAGCTTATTCTTCCTCCTGTAAAGAAGCCCTAGAAAAAGCAACACTAATATCGCTTCTTCCTGCAAAAAAGATAAAAATAACAACAGACTATAAAAATCAAAAAGACCTAGATTATCTCCTCCAAAAAAGTAAAATTTTAGAAAAAAGCTTTACAGATACAATTACTTATATCGTCCTAATAGAAGATGAACATATTCTAGACTATAAATTTAACTATGAAATCATAGAAAAAGACTACATAGAAAAAGAACGCTAATGTCCTTTTTCTAATCATTCAAATATTCTTCTAATTCTTCTTGAGCTTCCACTGGATCATCCTCTTCATCATAACGATATGCTTTAAAAGTATTCGTCTTTATTTTTCTGATATTTTCGCTAGATGCTGTAACAATCATTTTTGTCTCAAATAAACGATCATAAGTATAAACTTTTTTCTGTTTTAAATGATCAATTACGTCATCAATTACCTCTTTTGGATAAATTTTTCTATCTTTGGAAATCATCTGAGAAGTAATATATTGATCAGAAATCATTTCAATACTAGGACGATAACGATCATAATAATATTCAACATCAACACGAACTTTATCTCCTAAGGAGTCATCTACAGTATAAAAAACATTATAATGATCTTCTACTACCAACTCGTCTTTCATATCATAAACTTTAGAAACCATCTTTTTCTCATACTCTCCTGGAGCACCATCAATATAAGTAAGTCCTGCAAAATACCAACAAGAAAGAGCAACACCAACGCATCCAAAAATAAGCGATGTAAAGAAAGTAATAAGAGAAAGTACATGATTACTCTTTTTATTGGCAATAAAATTAATAAGCAAAATAGCAACTAAAATAGTAAAAGCTATCACTCCTACTCCAATGAAAAGAGGTCCAATAAGGAAAAGTCCTTTCACTGCTAATATAATAAGAAAAATAAATAAAATGATAGAAGTAACTAAGGCACATAAATCCCAAATTAGAATAATAGCACAAATAAACTTCAAAAAGTAACTAATCAAAGTAGTTAAAAAATCAAAAATACCAGAATGATCTTGATAAACATATTTTTTTGTCTTTACTGACGACTTTTCATTATGAACCACCACTTTTTCTTCTAAAACTTTAATATCGGCATTAGAATCTAAAAGCTCTACACGATCCAAATATTTTACTTTATAAATATAGAAAAATAAAAATATTGCCAAAACGCCATAAGCCAAATTAAGTAAAAAAGACCAAAGAGAAGCAAGTAGACGCATAATAACATTACTCTCTGCCTGATAAAAGATAGAATTAATAGATTCTTCTAATATCACAAAAGGAATCTTACAAACGAGAATAATCATACCAATAATGAAAAGTGTCATAATAAATTTAATAATCTGGGAAGCCTTCATGTTCTCAACCATAGCAACTGTTTTTCGAATCGCTATTTCTATAGACTTCAAAATAGAACGAAATAAATTCGTATCTTGCTTTTCTTTCTCAGAAATAGCATCCCCATTAACTAGTGTATCTAGACTACAATGAAAAATACGACACATCTGTGTTAATTTTTCCATCTCAGGGTAGCTAGCACCAGACTCCCATTTAGAAACGGATTGTCTAGTAACACCCAACATTTCTGCTAATTGTTCTTGCGAAATACCTTTGGATTTTCGCAAATTTTGTAAATTCTCACAAAATTTCATTTCTTTCACCTCGCCCTAAATATAGCACTTTACATAGTTGCATAGTACCAATTTTTAGTTGTTTTTTGTAAAATATCAGTTGCCTAAAAAGAAAAGGAGCCACTTTCTCCTATTTTTGGAACATATTTTTCATTTTTTCTTTTGGAATATATCCAGTCTCACGAGATAATAATTCTCCATCTTGATAGAAATAAATAGTTGGAACTACCATAACACCATATTGATGAGCCATCTCTTCATTTTGATCAATATCCACTTTAATAATATGAATCAGCTCGTCTTCCTTAGCTAAGTCTTCTAACTCACCGCCAAGCATCTGACATGGTCCACACCAAGTGGCAAAAAAATCTACAATTACTTTTCCCTCTTTTACTTCTTCTTTTAAATCCATCTTATCATCTAAATATTTTATCATAATTTTCTCCTCCTTTATTTATAATGATAAATAAGTGGTGCTAACCCTTCTATATGATCCAATTTATCTGTATGATCTAACAATTCTGTCATATCATCACTAGTAACTACTTTATATTTTAACAAAATATCAGCAACTTCTAAATTAACTTGATTCTGATTACCTTCTGCCCCAGATGCTAATTTTTCACTCAAAGCATAAATATCTTTAACAGCGTCTTTAAATCCTCCTAAAGAATTAGAAAGAACCGGAGTATCTACCAAAACATAATTCACCACTTTACTACTAGTAAATAAAGAAATTCCACCTAACGGAATAGAAAAGATAATTAAAGCAAAAAATACATAAAGATAACCTGAAATAAGTCCTACAATAAATCCTAATATTTTAGATGGTAAAGTAAGAATTAGGGTTAAATCCACAAGTTTTTGTATGATTCCTGTTGTTTTTACAATGATATTAAAAATAGCAAGTAAAATACCAGCGATAATAACAAAAGCAAGTATTTGATAAAAAACAACGTTAAGAATGCTAACTCCCTTAAGTGTTCCAAAAAAGTCAAAAAAAGGAAGAAACTTCATCATAAAATTAGCAAGTGGGTTTTTAATTTGAAAAGCAATAACATATACTAAAATGGTACCAATAACCATAACAAGTTCTTTCAAAACACCACGTTTCATGCCAACAACCCCTGCAAGTAATATAAACAAAATAATAACAATATCAAAAATATTCATAAACTACATCCTTTCTAATACTTACAATAAATAGTATAACCTATTTTTTAAAATTATGCTATAATTACTTATGAGGTGTTGACATGAATGTTGTAATAAAGGTAAGTGAAGAAACGAAAAAAAAGATGATGGAGTATTACAAGGATAAAAAAAGAGACAAAGAAATTCCTTATGTAGTATTTCAAGCCGATGATGAGGATACGGTTATTACAATGTATACTTCAGGTAAAGTGATGTTTCAAGGAACAAGTGCTGATGTCGATGCTACAATGTGGAAAGAGATGGATGGTCAAAGTAGAGCAGATGAAAAAAAAGAGGATTTAGGTAAATATCATAATTGTGCTTCAGTCGGAAGTGATGAAGTAGGAACAGGAGATTATTTTGGACCAATTGTAGTAACAGCCGCTTATGTAAAACGCGAAGATGTTAAATTCTTAGAAGACTTAGGAATCAGAGACTCTAAAAAGATTGATGATGAAAAAATAAAAAAAATAGCCCCAGAGATAGCCAAAAGAATAAAATATCGCAGTATGATTTTAACCAACAAAGAATATAATGAAAAATATAGTAAAAACATGAACATGAATAAGATTAAAGCCATTCTTCATAACAAAGTATTATATCAATTAATGGAAGAAGAACATCCAAAAATAGATTATATTATTGTAGATGAATTTGCCCGTGAAAAAAGATATTATGAATACCTAGAAGGAGTTCCAAACATTCAACGAGGAATTACTTTCATGACAAAGGCAGAAGATAAAAACTTAGCAGTAGCATGTGGATCTATTATTAGTCGTTATATTTTTCTAAAAGAATTTGATAAACTATGTGATACTCTTCACTTACCACTCGTAAAAGGTGCAGGTCCTGAAGTAGATAAAATTGGAGAAGAAGTTGTAGAGAAATATGGAGAAGAAAAACTATCAAGTATTGCCAAACTAAACTTTAAAAATACAGAAAGAAT
>CAZWXX010000111.1:0-4118 GCA_964637865.1 uncultured Muribaculaceae bacterium
TTACTTTTTTAATATTTCAAAAATTTCCTTTTTCTCAGTAGAATATAACTCCCTTTTCTTTAAATGAAAAAATACACGAACAATATTAGAAGGAAAAGAGCGGATAAAATGATTAAATTCAACAGTATTATCATTATAATATTTAATCGATGCTACTAAGTCTTCTTCATTATCTTCTAAACTTTCTAAATGCCTAGTAAAATCTTCATTTTTTAAAATTTTTTCATAATCGCCAATAATTTTCATAATCTCTATATAACTATTTTTTAAAAATTCATTTGTTTCAAAATGATCTTTCTCTTTTTCACGAATGAAAGAAAAATCATTCAAAAAATCTTTTTCTTTTGTATTTTCCTGAATAATAGGAATAATCTTAGTAATACACTCTATCTTTTTCTGTAATAGAATATCAATATTATTCTCAGCCTCATTAATGCGAATCATAAAATATTGAAATTTATGGTAACAAACAAGAATAGTAATACCAACAATAGTAACAATAAGAACTATACTGGCAATGATAATATATAGCAATAAAACCACCTCTTTAATCTAAAAATATTATATCAAAATAAAAAGAATGATACAACCATTCTTCCTTAATTATGCTTAATACGTTCTGGAAATATAACGTAGTCTAAATATACTAACCATAAAATAACATAACTACCATCATCCTGCTCTAAAACCGCATAGTCCCTACCAGAGTCACGAATAATCCCTTTAAAAACACGATCTCTCCACTCGATAGAATCAGCATAAGACATATAAAATTCCGCATACTTCCCTACATTTAACTTTAATAAACTCTCAGCATACTCTTCAGGAGACAAGTTAATAGCATTACTATTAGAAGAATTAGGCACATTTTGATAAGGTGGCATAGTACCAGTATAATTAGGTAACGTTGTATTTGGATAATTAGGATTCATAGCATTCCCTCTTTCTTACAATTAACTTTATGCAAAAAAGAAGGAAATATTGCTAAAAATTAACTTTTTTTACTATTTGTAAGTTTCTCATCAAAAACAGTATCAGTAAGAGTAGGCTCTGTTCCCTTGATAAAATACATCATTTTCTTTTTAGGACTTTCTTGAGTTGCAGGCTTTCCTGAAATAGGATCTACTAAAACACTAGAAATATTATCAGGCACTGGATACCACTCATCCTTTTTTCCTTTGCAGAAAGACTCCATATTCTGATACCAAATATTCTGTGCATATTTATACTCTTTTGTAGAAAGTGTTTTATTATCATCATAACCAACCCAAACAGCAGTCACAACCTCTTTATTATAGCCAATATACCAGTTATCAGATTCTGTAGTTCCGGATTTTAAAGCATATTTATGAGTAAGTTTAGGAGCAAGAGAGACCGCTGTTGGATAATTATAATCTACATAATCAGTATCATAAGTCGCAGTTAACATATTATTGAGAATAAAAGTTAAACTCTTATCTAACACCTGTTTTTTTTCTACTTTTGCCTGATACAAAACTTTTCCATCATGATCTTCTACTCGCTCAATAAAATATGGTTTAATTCGGTATCCTTCATTAGCAAAAGCACTATATCCACTAGCCATCTCAATAATATTAATTTCCTTTGTCCCAAGTGGAAGAGAAGCAACATGATCAAGTTTTGCTGTAATACCAACACGCTTTGCCACATCAATTAAAGCATCACTTCCTAAAAACATATGAGTTTTAACAGCATAAATATTATCAGAATAAGCAATAGCAGTAGCCATAGAAATTGCTTTTCCCCCATATAAATCATTATAATTTTTAGGAGAGTAAGTTGAATTATTAGCAAAAGTAAAAGTAGTCTTTTCACTAGTAAAAGCAGAACTAGAAGTAAATCCATTTTCTAAAGCAGCATAATAAAGATAAGGTTTCATAGTAGATCCAACTTGCCTAATAGCGTCTGTCGCCCGATTATATTGTGATTTTTGATAATCCCTACCACCAACTACAGCAATAATCTTCCCATTATCCGGATTCATCATCACAGTAGAAACTTGCAACTTAGATTCCTCTGGAAACTCCTTCTTTATAGTATTTTCAAGATTTATTTGTGCTTCCATATTAAGATTAGTATAAATTTTAAGTCCCTTTGTCTTAGAATAAGAGTTAGGAATAGAGGAAATCTCTTCTAATTCTTTTAATACAGCATCTTGATAATACATTACAGTATTAAGACTACTTTGTCCTTCTTCTCCAACTAAATGTAATTCCTCTTGATAAGCATTCTCTTTTTCTTGCTCTGTAATTGCTCCGTTTTTAACCATTAACTCCAAAATAATGAACTGACGCTTTTTTGCAGCATTGAAATCAACAAGAGGAGAGTAATTAGAAGGAGATTTAGGAATACCCGTTAAAATAGATGCCTCTGCTAAATCCAAATCTTTAGCACTCTTATTAAAATAAAACCTACTAGCATTTTCAATTCCATACATCCCATGTCCGTAATTAATAGTATTTAAATACCCCTCCAAAATAGTATTTTTATCATAATGCGACTCAATTTTAATAGTATACCACATCTCTTCAATCTTTCTTTTCCATGTCTTATCAAAATCTAAAAATAAATTCTTAGCATACTGTTGTGTAATAGTAGAAGCCCCTTGTTCTACAGATTTAGATGTGATATTAATATAAGTTGCCTTCAAAATTCGTAAGAGATCAAAACCTTTATGCTTATAAAAGTTCTTATCCTCAGCAGCAATCGTTGCATGAATCAAATTTGGTGAAATATCTTTAAGCTCCACCCATTTTTTAGAACCACTCCCTTGAAAAAATACTTCTCCATTATCATCAAAAATAGCAAGACTATTTGCCCCATTAATTTCTATCCTAGGTGAAAGATGTGCATAAGTATAAGCCCCAATGATCAAAATAATAAAGAAAATGCCACTAAAAAAAGTAAATTTCATAAATCTTTTAAAATATTTTTTCATAAACGTCACCTTCTACAGTTAGTATGAAAAAATAATTTTTAAATATGTATGCTTTTTATACAAGTTATGTTATAATTTGGAGTAGAATTTTATTTGTGGGGTATTCTATGAAAAAAGAAAAAGCAGAGTTTCAGTTATTATCAGAGAAAGAAGAAATAAAAGAAGAAATCATTCTAGAAACAAAAGAGGATAATATTTACTATTTTAGTTTAAAAGATGGTAGTACTAATCGTTTTTCAAAAGAAGAAGGATTATTCACAAGAGAAACCAAAGAAATGCTTTTGAATCTAGATTTTAAAACAGAAAAAAACAGTAAAATATACCTAAAAAAAGAAGGATTAGAATATACACTCAACTTAAAAGTCGAAAAAAAGAAGATAGATAAAAAGAAAATAGAAATAGAATATGAGTTACATGGCAACAAATACATATTTAAAATCATATTAGAAGGTGAGTAGAGTGAAAGTATATATTGTACGACATGGAGAAGTACCACATAATGCGAAAAAAGAGTATAATACCAGTGATGAAGATTTAACTCCACTTGGCATAAAGCAAGCAGAAAGCCTAAGAGAAAAAATCAAAGATATTCATTTTGATATAGTAATCTCATCCCCTCTATTAAGATCAACACATACAGAGTATATTCTAACGAATTATGACGACAGTATCATAACAGATGAACGCCTCCGAGAAAGAAGTTGTGGAACATTAAGCGGAAACTCACTAGAAGTAACTAACCGTGAAGAGTACTGGAATTATTATAGTGAAATAGAGTATGGAACGAGTGAGAATATGAAGGATTTCTTTGAAAGAGTATTTGCATTTTTAGATGAGTTAAAAACAAAGGATTATGAGACAGTTTTAATTGTTGCACACAGTGGTGTATCAAAAGCATTTAGTGCCTATTTCGAAGGAATTCAAGATGGAAAATTCTTAAATAGAGGACTAAAAAACTGCGAAATAAAAGAATATCAACTATAACAGAAAAGAGGTAATAATATGAGTATCATAAAAGAGTTAGAAAAAGAAATAGCAGTAACAATCAAAGAAGCAGGATATGATGTGGAAAACTTTGTATTCACTCCCTCTGCAAGAAAAGACTTAGGGGACTATCAAATTAATGATGCCATGTCTCTTGCCAAAAAGTATGGAGAAA
>CAZWXX010000112.1:0-4105 GCA_964637865.1 uncultured Muribaculaceae bacterium
ACATCATAAAAATCATAAGTCCTCTCAGACTCCACACTAAACTGATGAATATGGACTCCTCGACACTCAAATTGATCGATATATTTTACATATCTCTTTGAATACTGTATTCCTTTTTTATAAGCATCTGCTCCCACAAATTTATGTATTTTTTGTCTATCTAAATCAACCATATCATTACTTCCTTACTGCACTTATTGCTTCTTTCATATTATACCAGACAGATATAAAAATAGATAGGATTTTATAAAACGATTACTACAATTTCTTTTTAATAAGCTCTCATTCTAACATAAAAAGTTTGTATTTAACTTCCCATATATACTAATCATCACCATAATCAATAGTCAACAATTTTCTAATATCATTCTCAGTCAAACTAGAAATAATATTTTGATCCCTGTCATCCCCTTCAATTAAAGTATCACTAAGAATCTTCTTTTTATTCTGAAGTTCTAAAATTCGCTCTTCAATAGTTCCCTTACAAATTAGTTTAATGACTTCTACTGTATTTTTCTGACCAATTCTGTGAGCCCTATCAGTTGCCTGATTCTCCACCTGTGGATTCCACCATAAATCTAAGTGAATCACAACAGAAGCACTCGTAAGATTAAGTCCTGTTCCACCAGCTTTTAAAGTAATTAAGAAAACATTAGTCTCATCTTCATTAAACTGATCAACAAGCTTCATTCTCTTTTTAGAAGACACACTTCCATCAATCACATAAGTAGAAATATGATATTTTTCTAATTCCTTCTGAACAATATCAAGTGCTTTTTTATAACTAGTAAATATCAAAATCTTATGACCATTTTCTACAATTCCTTGCACAATAGAAACTAAACTTTCTATCTTAGCACTACCACCGCTATAATTATGATAAACTAATTTAGGATCAATGCAAAGTTGCCTAAGCTTAGAAAGCAATTGAAAAATTTTCAAATTTCCCTTTTCAAACCCATCATTAGCAAGCACCTTATCAAATTCTACTTTCGTTTTTTCAAGTTGAGCAACATATAATTTTTTCTGTTCCTCATTCAAATCAATATAAATATTATTGATAAGTTTATCAGGAAGAGAGGATAAAACATCACTCTTTTTCCTTCTTAAAATAAATGGTTTAATTTTAAGATTCAAATCATTTAATACTTGCAAACTATTTTCATCAACATCCCTAACACAATATTTTTTTTGAAAACTTGCACTATTAGAAAAATAACCAGGCATAATAAAATCAAAAATACTAAAAAGTTCTAACACAGAATTTTCAATTGGTGTACCAGTTAATGCAAACATACTATTGGCATGTAATCCTTTAATAACTTTTGTAATTTGGGAATAAATATTTTTAATACTTTGTGCTTCATCAATAGCAATAAGTTCAAAATCCATAGAAAAATAAATATCATAATCTTGTCTAACTAAACCATAAGTAGTAATAAATACCTGTATGTCTCCTGAATTTTCTAGTTGCTTTCTACGCAAAGTTCTACCCTCTGCAAAAACTTTATAAGAAATCTCACTGCCAAATTTATCAAACTCATTTTTCCAATTATAAATTAAAGCAGTAGGAGACACAATTAATATTTTAGCATTCGCCTTTTCTTTTAAAACTTGTTTAATAAAATAAATAAACTGAATAGATTTGCCTAATCCCATTTCATCTGCCAAAATACCCCCAAAACCACACTTATAAATATTATATAACCACTTAACTCCTATTTCCTGATAATCTCTTAAAATACTTCTATCTTTTTTTGAAAAAGAAATAGTAACGTCTTTATAAGAATGAAACTTTTCAATTAATTGATCAAATAAATGATTAGTACTAACAATAGAATACTGATCACGTTTAATACTATCCAAATATATTGCACGATATTTAGGTAAAACACCACCACCAAATTCTAATTCCCTCTTAGAAATATCCATATCATGAATAAAAGAGGACAGTTGTTTTAGTTTCTGATTTTGATAAATGTCTATAATATCCCCACTTTTTAGACGATAATATTTTTTATTTTCTTGCATACTTTCCAAAACTGAGCTAATTTCTTCTTTAGGAATATCAGAAAAATCGAATTCATATTTCATAATGTTACTTTGTCCAATATGAAAAGTAGAACGAATAGAAGCATCTTTAATAATTTTAATCTTTTTCATTTTATGAGAGGTAAACACAGGATATTTATTAGTTAACTCTACTAAATAGTATTGTAAAAATTCACCTATTACTTCTAAATTACACATGTATATTTTACTGTCTTCTATTTCAAAGCCACAATGAAGTAAATCATCAATGACTTTTCTTTCTAAAATAGTCTCTCTAACAACATTAGAATTAGTATCAAAAAAACTAATACATTGACCTTGATAATCGAATTTGACTTGACATAAAATCATATCGTCCTCTAAATCCAAGTAAATTTTAGCTTGTGGCTTTATATAAATAATAGAATCTGAAATACTGGAATCTAATTGAATATAATCTTTAATAAGAGGAAAAATACCATAATGAAACAAATGAAATTTTTCTTCAGTAAAAATAATTTTAGAAAGTTCGTAGCGATACATTAAAGTAAAAAAATGACTAATCTTTAAAGGAAGACTATACAGAGTATTGTTATCTATAATATACTGACAATCATCTGTTAAAAAGTGTATCGTTCGATTCGAAAAAGACAGTTCATAATAATCTTCAACCTTAGATAGAAAAAAAGAAATAGGATTTCCTATAAAAAAGGAATAAACAATACCATAAGGAATAACTGTAAAAGGCTTATGAACAAAAAGTTTTAAAAATGAACAAAGTTCTTCTCCTGAGAGAAAAAACTGTTGATAATTATAATAAGTTTCTGCTTTATTAAATGAAACTAAGTATTGCACAATATACTCATCAATTTGAGAAAAAAAATGAATATTAGGATCATAAACAAAATCTTTACCAAATTCTACTACTTCTTCATGTGTAACATACTGAATTAAAAAACGATGCATTTTACTATTTAAGTTATATAATTTATCTTCTCCTATTTTAAATTTAATAAAAGCACCTGAAGAAGACAAATGATTAGCAAACTCTATTTCCACTTCTAATGTTAATTGCTTTTTTAAAAAGTTTTGCACCAATTCCGGTTTTTGATAAAACTCTTCTAAAATACCCTCTGATATTTGTAATAACTTTTCTTCTTCCCTCATTACAAATATTTGATCTTGATAATGAATAAGACAAGAAGCAATATGTGGACACATATTATTATTTTGAAATGGCAAACATGTACAACTAGCATTTGTAATACAGTTGTCCAAACAAGAAATAATAACATGATAAAAATCGTAAGTTTTATCAGCTTCTACAGTAAATTCATGAATACATGTATCTTTATCTAAATAATGATGATCATATTGTAAATAATTAGCAGGATAAGAAACACCTTTTTTAAAAAAATCTTCCCCTACAAAATCTTGTATCTTTTTTACTTCCAAATCGGTCATAATCTACTCCAAAATATTATATAAAAATAAAACCCATAACCAGTATGAGCACATATAAAGAATTAACACTTTAATCTAAAATAAGAACTATTAACAATAGTTCTAAAAAACAACTGGTGCCGACTAAGGGACTTGAACCTTTGACCTACGCGTTACGAGTGCGTTGCTCTACCAACTGAGCTAAGTCGGCATATAACTTGAAATAAGTATAACACAAAAACAAAATATAGTGAATACTTTTTCACGTATTATATAAGTAATAATCTAGCTCCATTTTTGAGCCCAGAAAACTTAACGATATTATTACTATTAATAATGCTTCCATCCACTCCATTATAAAGTAATGCTTGTGGATTCACTTGATAATAACCACCTGATAAATCTTTAATCGTATTTTGAATCAAAGCAATAATATTAACAACTTTCTCATTAATAGGAACAAACATATCATACTCTTCATCAATAGCAAGAGCATAAACACTAACTAGAATTTTATCCATCAATACCAACTCCTAATTATCCTATTAAATATAGTATACTACATTATGAAAGAAAAAAAAAGAGAAAGGATAATCACTTCTTTCTCAAAAAACCCAAATGATTTTTCTTT
>CAZWXX010000113.1:0-3998 GCA_964637865.1 uncultured Muribaculaceae bacterium
AAATATGTAAAAATTTGTAAAAATCATTGACAAAATGACTATTTTTATCTATAATATAGTTTACGAAAGGAGACAACTGAACTTTTAAGTAACGGTTGTCTCTTTCTTTTTATATTATTAAAGGATGATGAAATGGGTCAATATTTTGAAAATGAAAAGTTACCGAGTAAGGTAGAGAGAAAAGAAGTCATTGTTTGTGGTGAGAAGTTTATTTTTTATACTGATAATGGTGTTTTTTCTAAAGATGGATTAGATTTTGGTAGTAGGTTATTACTGGAGACTATTATAGAGGAAGATATGGGAAGCCATATTTTGGATGTTGGATGTGGTTATGGTCCAATAGGAATCATTTTACAAAAGATGAAAGATATCTATGTAGATATGGTGGATGTAAATCTTCGTGCTCTTCATTTAGCAGAGAGAAATGCCAAAGAGAATCATTGTGATATGGTTTATATCTTTGAAAGTAATTGCTATCAAAATGTTTCGGGTAAATATACAACGATTGTTACCAATCCGCCAATTCGAGCGGGTAAAAAGATAGTCTATAATATTCTTGTGAATGCAAAAGAGTATTTGGAACAAGACGGAAAACTGTTCTTGGTAATTCGCAAAGAACAAGGAGCGAAATCGCTAATTTCCGACATGGAAAAAATATATAATGTAGAAGTACTAGAACGAAAAAAAGGCTTTTTTATCATTAAGTGTACTTTTTAATTGACTTATTGATTCATTTGTGTTAATAATATAAATTGGCAACGTATTATTTTTTATAAATATGTTCTTTGAATTATAATGTGTATAGGGGTGAATACAGTGGCATATAAGAACGTTAAGTGCGGGGATTACCGTGTAAGAAGAAATTTCTCTAAAATCAAAAATACGTATGAACTAAAGGATTTATTAGAGATTCAGAAAAAATCATATCAATGGTTTACTGAAAAAGGTATCAAGGAAGTTTTTGAAGATTTATTTCCAGTTGAAAATTTCTCAGGAACTTTATCTTTAGAGTTTGGCGATTATCATTTTGATGAACCTAAATATTCTATTAAAGAAAGTAAGGATCGTGAGTCTACTTTTGCTGCGCCTTTAAAAGTAGAAGTTCTTTTATTTAACCGTGAGACTGGTGAAGTAAAAGAACAAGAAATCTTTATGGGTGATATGCCTATTATGACTGATAGCGGAACATTTATTATCAATGGAGCAGAGCGTGTTATCGTTTCACAACTTGTTCGTTCTCCTAGTGTTTATTTTAACCACGAAATTGATAAAAATGGACGTGAATTAATTACTTCACAAATTATCCCTACTCGTGGAACTTGGCTTGAATTTGAAACAGATGCTAGAGATGTACTTTATGTAAGAATTGACCGTACTAGAAAGGTTACCCTTACTACGCTTTTACGTGCATTCGGACTTTCTAGTGATGATGAGATTCTTTCTATGTTTGGGGAAGATGAATACTTAAAAAATACTATTAGTAAAGATGCAACTAAGAATACAGATGAGGCTTTAATTGAGATTTATGAAAAATTAAGACCAGGAGAACCTGCTACCCTTGATTCATCTAAGAACCAAATTATTACGCGTTTCTTTGATGAATTTCGTTATGATTTAGCACGTGTTGGTCGTTATAAATTTAATCGTAAATTAAATGTTATTGATCGTTTACTTAATCAGACTTTAGCTGAAGATATTAAAATAGGAGAAGAAGTGGTTTTAGCGAAGGGAACACTTATTACTAAGGCTAATATTGATACTTTGAAAGAAGCGTTGGAAAAAGGTTTTGGTCTTCATGATGCTAAAGTAAATGAAGAATTAGATACATTTAATCGTATTCAAGAAATTAAAATTGTAGATCCTCTTGATAAGAAGAAAAAGTTAATTGTTATTGGTAATGATTATGAACTTGATGTAAAGCGTTTAACTATTTCTGATGTTTATGCTTCTGTATCCTATTATTTAAATCTTTTACACGGTGTTGGTAATTTTGATGAAATTGATCATTTAGGAAATCGTCGTATTCGTCAAGTTGGTGAACTTTTACAAAATCAATTTAGAATTGGTGTTTCTCGTATGGAACGTGTGATTCGTGAGAGAATGACTACTCAAGAAATGGAAGAGGTTACTCCTAAGACACTCATTAATATTCGTCCTGTTACTGCTGCTATGAAAGAATTCTTTGGTAGCAGTCAGTTATCACAATTTATGGATCAGACAAATCCTATTGCAGAGCTTACTAATAAACGTCGTTTATCTGCACTTGGACCAGGCGGTTTATCAAGAGATCGTGCTGGTGTGGAAGTACGTGACGTTAATACTTCTCACTATGGTAGAATTTGTCCAATTGAGTCTCCAGAAGGACCAAATATCGGACTTATTACATCCCTTGCAAGTTATGCAAAAATTGATGAATATGGATTTATTATGACTCCATATCGTAAAGTTGTTGACTCTAGAATTACAGATGAAGTAGAGTACTTAACAGCAGATGATGAATTAGACTATATTATTTCTCAATCTACAGTTGAGACAGATGATGATAATAAAATTATTCAAACGCAGGTTAATGCTCGTTTTCGAGGAGATAATATCTTAGCAAAACCTGAACAAGTAGATTATATTGATGTTTCTCCTCAACAAGTTGTATCTGTTACGACCAGTTGTATTCCATTTTTGGAACATGATGATGCAACTCGTGCTTCCATGGGAGCTAACATGCAACGTCAAGCAATGCCATTAATTAAGACAGAAGCTCCATTTATTGGAACTGGTGTTGAACATATTGCTGCAAAAGATTCTGGAGTTGTTGTTGTTGCAAAAGCCGATGGTATTGTAGAATATGTAGATGCAAGACGTATTGTTGTTAAAACAAAAGGTGGAAAAGATACTTATAACCTTGCTAATTTTGAACTTGCTAACTCTGGTATTTGTAATCATCAAAGACCAATTGTTAAAGTAGGAGATAAAGTAGAGGCTGGTAAGACTATTCTTGCTGATGGTAATAGTACTGATATGGGAGAACTTGCATTAGGTAAAAACATGGTAGTTGCCTTCATGACATTTAATGGTTATAACTATGAAGATGCTGTTATCTTGAATGAAAATTTAGTTAAAGAGGATGCTTATACTTCTCTACATTTAGAGGATTATGAAATGCAATGTCGTGAGACTAAACTTGGACCTGAAGAAATTACTCGTGATATTCCAAATGTTAGTGAAGATGCCCGTCGTAATTTAGATGAGAATGGTATTGTAACTATTGGTACTGAAGTAAAAGAAGGGGATATTCTAGTTGGTAAAGTTACACCGAAGGGAATGGCTGAACTTACTTCTGAAGAGAAACTATTACATGCTATCTTTGGAGAAAAAACTCGTGAAGTTCGTGATACTTCTTTACGTGTACCTCATGGTGGAGATGGTATTGTTCATGATATAAAAATTTATTCTCGTAAGGAAAATGATGAACTTCCTGCAGGAGTATCTAAAATTATTCGTGTATATATTATTCAAAAACGTAAGATTCAAGTTGGAGATAAGATGTCTGGACGTCATGGTAATAAAGGTGTTATTTCCCTTATTCTTCCACAAGAAGATATGCCATATTTACCAGATGGTACTCCAGTTGATGTTATGTTAAATCCACAAGGTGTTCCTTCTCGTATGAACTTAGGACAGATTTTAGAGTTACATATGGGAATGGCTGCTAAGAAGTTAGGTGTCCATGTTGCAACACCAGTATTCGATGGTGCTCATATTGAAGATATCGAGGCTATGATGGAAGAAGCTGGAATGGATAAAGATGGTAAAACAATTCTTTATAATGGACGTACTGGTGAACCATTTGATAATCGTATTTCTGTTGGTGTTATGTATATGATTAAACTACACCACATGGTAGATGATAAACTACATGCTCGTGCTACTGGTCCATATTCCCTTGTTACACAACAACCACTTGGTGGTAAAGCACAATTTGGTGGACAGAGATTTGGAGA
>CAZWXX010000114.1:0-3989 GCA_964637865.1 uncultured Muribaculaceae bacterium
CCTGGCATCAACTCATATAATTGATCCATGGTAATAGAATAAAATACCTTCTGAGTTCCAGAAACATAATCATCAAACGATACCATATAGTTATGAATTCCATCATCAAATAGTGTATTTTCTACTAAATGAAAGTCCGTTAAAAGTTCAAACCTTTCTTCCCCTCCAGTAAAAATAGCACAATCATAATCTTGATCTAATTTCAAATCTCCCAGTTTTTCAAGAACAAATTTCTCCATCTCTTCTACTGTATCACCACTAACAGCATCATTTACTTTAGAAAACTGATTCAAAAGATCGGCAACACCAATATTTAAATTATGAGTATCTGTAATCTTAGAACCTGAAAAAGTAACAAGTTCTGTCGTCTTTCCACCCATATTAATAATTAAAACCTTTTTGCCATTATAATCATTTTGCATGGCACGTCCTAAATAATAGTTTTCAATACCATGGCTAATAATATTGAAATGCAAGTCGAATTTGTCATTGAAAAGTCTTACCATCTCCTGTTTTGCTTGAAGCGATAAATTTCTAAAAATGCCCGTTACATAAATAAATGTATTCTCATAACGAAGCGAGTATTTTTCTTTTAAAGACGAAAAATAAGTACAAAGTTCTTCCAAATTTTCGGAACTAATCCCTGCATCTTTTGAAAATCCATTCTTAAAATAAATAGAATGTTCTTCTAATAAAACTAAAGCCTCATCATAGCGATATACTTTGACTGTGGAAGAACCTAAATCAATATAAAACATACCATCACTCCTTATACTTTCATTCTAACAAGAAAAAGATAAGAAATCTACAGAAAATTTTACAAGTGATTCATTTCTTGATAAAATAAAATAGATAAGAAGTAGAGGTGTAGTATATGAAAATAGGAATTCCTAGAGCATTTCTTTATTATAAGTACCACGTGTTGTGGGAAACTTTTTTTGAAGAGTTAGGAATTGAATATATCGTAAGTCCAAAAACAAACAAGGAACTAATTAGAAAAGGGACAAGCTACTCAATCGATGAAGCCTGTCTTCCCAATAAAATCTATTTAGGACACATTGAATATTTATTAGATAAATGTGACTATATCTTTGTTCCACGGATTGCAACCCTTGGTGGTACCAAAGATATCGTCTGCTCACGTTTTCAGGCGGTCTATGATTTAGTAAAAAATACATTTAGAGAAGAAAATCCAAAACTTTTATATTACAGTATCGATATTTTAAACAAAGACACCGAGTTAAAAGCATTTTTAAAGATGGGAAAATTCTTAGGCAAAAACAAAGCTCAAGTATTAAAAGCATACTATATTGCCAAACAAGCAGAAAAAACAACAAAATTAATTGCATTAAGTGAGCAAAAAAGAAATTTAGAAAGTGACAAGACAAAGATTTTAGTAGTCTCTCATCCTTATAACATTTATGATGAATACATTGGAAAACCAGTGATAGATACCCTAAAAGAACTAGACTGTGTTCCTATTTTAGGATGTATAGTAGATGAGAAAAAAGCAAGAGAAGCTTCTCGTATCATAAGTAAAACACTTCCTTGGACCTTCAACAAAGAACTAGTAGGATCAATTTCTCTTTATAAAGACAAAGTAGATGGAATCATCTTAGTCTCTGCCTTCCCCTGTGGGCCAGACTCGCTAGTAAATGAAATGATTTTAAGACGACTCAAAGAAAAACCAATTATCACACTCGTTTTAGATGCCCAAGAAGGAACTGCTGGAATGGAGACTCGTCTAGAAAGTTTTATTGATATCATTAGACTAAAGGAGGAGAAAGAAAATGAGAAACAACTGCAAGATTAGTTTTCCAAGATTCGGAAACTATAATATCGCAATTGAAATCTTGATGAAGCAAGGATTAGAATGTAACTATGTAGATGCTCCTCTAACAACGAAAAAAACACTAGAAATTGGTACCAAATATTCCCCTGACTTTGTATGCACCCCTTTTAAATATCAGTTAGGTGGATACATTGAAGCAATAGAAGCAGGAGCAAACACCTTAATCCAAGTAGGTGGTCCTTGTAGGTTAGGTTATTATGGAGAATTACATGAGCAGATTTTAAAAGATTTAGGATATGATGTAAAATTTATCAATATGGCAGAAGCAGATTTTGCAAAACCACTAACCTTTTATAATGAATTTAAAAAAATAAACCCAAAACTGAATCTAAAGAAAGTAACCTCCACTCTCTTACTCGTTGTAAAAGTAGTAGATGCAATCGACAAAGTAGAAGACTTCATTCGCCAAAATGTAGGGTTTGAACTACACGAAGGCGACTTTGATAAAGTACACAAAGACTTTTTAAACGAACTAAGAACCGTTCAAAATAAAAAGGAGTTGAACCAAACTTACAAAAAATATTTTACAAGACTTAAAAATATTGAAGTAAAAAAGCCCGATAAACCATTACAAGTAGGATTCATTGGCGAATACTATACCATTATGGATCCATATAGCAATCACTACATGGAAAAAGAACTAGCCAAAAAAGGAATTGTCATCAAACGTTGGATGAATATTACCAACAGTTTCTTTAACGCTCCCGAAAAAGAGATTAAAAAGAGTATTAAAGATTATGCAAAATATGATATGGGTGCCACTTCAATGTATACCATTAAAAGTGCTCTAGACTATGCAAAAGAGGGTTACGACGGAATCATTCATTTAAAAAGTTTCGGTTGCACTCCGGAAATTGATGCTATGCCAGTGTTGCAAAGAATAGCAGAAGATTACAAAATCCCCATCATCTATTTCAGTTTTGATTCCCAAACAAGTGATGTAGGAATCAACACAAGAATTGAAGCATTCTACGATATGATTATGATGCGAAAGGAGAAGAAGTAATGAAAAAAGCATATCTCGGAGTCGACATCGGCTCTATTTCCACAAAGGGAATTATTATAGATGAAGAAAATAATATTTTAGCAAGTGAATATCTTTGGACAGAAGGAAATCCAATTGATGCAGTAAAACGTTTAATCCATATTTTAAAAGAACAAATAAACCTAAAGAAATACAAAGTAGTAGGTGTAGGAACCACAGGTTCAGCTAGAAAACTAATTGGTGTCATCCTAGGGGCAAACGTGGTAAAAAACGAAATCACCGCTCATGCGATTGGAACTCTTTCTCTATATCCAGATGTAAAAACCATCTTTGAAATCGGTGGACAAGACTCTAAAATCATCTTAATCGATGATGGTATCGTAGTAGATTATGCTATGAATACATTATGTGCCGCTGGAACTGGTTCTTTTCTTTCCAGTCAATCAAAACGATTAGGACTCGAAGTAGAAGAGTTTGGCCCTCTAGCACTAAAAAGTAAAAATCCAACGAACATTGCCGCACGTTGTACTGTCTTTGCCGAAAGTGATTTAGTTCATAAAGCACAAATTGGACATAAGAAAGAAGATATCGTCGCAGGACTTTGTAAAGCTGTCGTTACCAACTACTTAAACAATGTGGGAAAAGGAAAAAAGATAAATGCTCCAATCGTATTCCAAGGAGGAGTTTCTAAAAACGTTGGCGTAATTAAAGCATTTGAAGAGGCAACAGGAGAGAAAATCATCGTCGATGATAATTCTCACTTGATGGGAGCATTAGGAGTTGCCATTCTTGCAAGAAGTAACGAGAAAGAAGTAGATTTCGATTTCAATATAGAAGAAATTGAATTTGAAACGAAAGGTGTAGAATGTAAACGTTGTGCCAACAATTGTGAAATTATTTGTATCTATAAAGATGGAGAATTGATAGACTCTTGGGGAAATAAGTGTGATAATGGAGCAATAAAAGTAAGAAAAAAAGAAAAAGTAAGACAATAAAATTTAAAAACTGTAGTTCAAAAGAATTGAATAAAGTTCTAATCTATGATATGATGAATATGTCAAGGAAACTTGCAATTCACTTAAATGAATACTTAACTTCGCATGTTGAGTATCTGCCTATTTGTAGCAAGACACCTTATTACGAATGTAATCG
>CAZWXX010000115.1:0-3969 GCA_964637865.1 uncultured Muribaculaceae bacterium
TTTTCGCAATTTAATATCTAAGCTTCACAGAAGAATAGAATCTACCTTTAATCAACTTATTGAACACTTTGATTTTGAACGAGTAAGAGCCAATTCTATTTTAAGTCTTTGTACTATGCTGGAAATAAAATCCTTGTATTTTAATATACTAACTGAAATTGGTGATTCCACCAAAATATCTAATGCTCTAAATTTTAACTAGCACAACGCATTATTTTAATACTTTACTTTCTCATTACTTTCAAAAAAAGCTTTATACCCTTCATATGCACAATAAATATCATATTTACTTGTTACTTCATATGGGGAATGCATAGAGATGACTGGTACACCACAATCAATTACATCAACACCTTTATTGGCTAAGATATAGGCGATGGTACCACCTCCACCAAGATCTACTTTTCCAAGTTCTGATACTTGATATTTAACATTATTTTTTTCAAATACATTACGAACATATGATACAAACTCTGCATTGGCATCACTTGCTCCACTTTTTCCTCGAGAACCGGTATATTTATTTAACTCTACGCCATAACCTATGAAGGAAGCATTATTCTTTTCGGATACATCTTGATAATTAGGATCTACTCCAGCACCAACATCTGCCGATAACATTTTAGAATGACAATATACCTCGTTTAACGCCCCTACATGATTTAAACTTTTAAGATTCAAAATCTTATTCATAAAATAATCAAAACTCTCAGAACACATTCCAGTATTGCCTACACTACCAATCTCCTCTTTATCAGCAAAAATAGCAACTTTCGTTAGAGAAGATTCATTTGATTTTAATAAAGCTTCTAATAAAGCATAAGCACAAACTCTATCATCTTGCCCATATGAGGATACCATACTTCTATCAAAGCCTAAACTTCTTGCTTTAAATGCAGGTACAATTTCAAGCTCTGAACTATAAAAATCAATTTCTTCAATACCATATTTTTCATTTAAAAGATTTAAAATATTTTCTTTAACAGAATCATTCTTTTCATCAGGAATACTTCCAATTAATACATTTAGACTTTCTCCTTCAATAGCCTCAGATAATTTTTTAGTATTTTGATTTTGAGATAAATGGGGAAGTAAATCTGTAATAGTAAAAACAGGATCTTTTTCATCTTCACCTATACATACTTCTATTTTTTCACCATTTGGTCGAACAATTACCCCATGAAGAGCAAGTGGAATCGCTGTCCATTGATATTTTTTAATTCCACCATAATAGTGTGTTTTAAAAAGAGCAAGTCGCCCATCTTCATACATTGGATTAGGCTTTAAATCAAGACGAGGCGAATCAATATGGGCACCAACAATATGAACACCTTTTTCAATCTCACCTTCACCAATAATAGCAGCAAAAACAGATTTATCACGATTATTAAAATAAACTTTATCTCCCACAGCCAATGTTTCCCTTTCTAAAATAGAAACAAAACCCTCATTTTTTAATTTACCAATAATTAGTTTCACCGCTTCACGCTCTGTTTTAGCTTCATTCAAGAAATCCATATACTTATCACAAAAAGAAAATATTTTTGCATTTTTATCCTTTTCTAAATTTTTCCAACCACAAACTTTTTTATTTACAATGTTTTCCATAATAACTATTCCTCCCATCTATATCTTACCATATTTTTTTTAATTTATGAAAATTTTACTTTTCATCTTTATAATAAATCATAATATCTTGAATTTTTTTTCTAGGACGAACAATAGGATTTTCGTTTGCATAACCCAAGGCAATAGTAGAATTTAACTCTAGATTTTCTAATCCTATTAATTGAGCAATATCATTTTTAATACAATTGGTATCGCGAATCCAAAGAGAGCCAATTCCAAGTGAAGTTGCTCTTAAAATCATATTTTCGATACAAGCACCGATAGATAAACAGTCTCCTTCTAGCCAATGATCTTCTTTTTTATAAAATACTAAAATAATAACAGGAGCTTCCCTTATAACTCTACTACTCGCAAGAACACTACTTTTATGTCCTATATATGCTTCATATTTTTTAATAGAGGCATTTTCTACCCATTCTTCCATTTTTCGAACAATTTTTTCTTTTTCTGGATTACGCACCACTACAAAATACCAAGGTTGTCTATTTTTAGCAGAAGGAGCAAGACGTCCACAATCTATAATTTCTTCTATAACACTATCTTTAATATTGTCATCTTTAAAGGAACGAATACTCCTTCTTTTTTCTATAGTTTCCCTACAGTTCATATTTCTTTTCTCTCCTTCATTTCAAAAATATTTTGTTTGTACACCTTAATTTATACACATCATTAACTCATATTTTCTCTTCGTGTTTCTAACAATAACCTTTTTTGAAATTTTATTAAAATCAACACATAGGATATTTTACATATATAATCATTCCTTGTATTCAAAGTATACAATACATACATTTGTTTATCAATATCTTTTTTCTGTTTTAAAATAAATCAAAAAAAGAAAAACTATCCAATAAAGGTAGTTCTTCTTACTACGAAAATGACAAATAAATTCTACATTGTTCTTCCACCTAAAGAGCCATCAAAACTAGGAACCTCTGTTGCCATAGACTCTAAAGAAACTGGTGTCGGCATAGCAGGAACAGGATTTACTCCTTGAGAAGCAACAGTTTGAACATTTTGCACTTGTTGTTCTACTAAAGGAATAGAAACAGAAGGAACAGGAGGAACTGAAGAAACTGGAACTTCTGGCTGATTCAATAATTCAGTAGCTCCTTGCACATCTAATCCATCCTCAGGACTTACACCGTTCACAACATCATTAACCATTTGATTATAAGCATCAGTACTAATTGTTGTATCAACAGATGAAGGAGCAGGAACACTACCTTCTGTTGCAACAGAAGAGCTAGAAACAGTAGGAATACTAACAACGCCATTTTGCAAAGATGATACTCCTTCCGTCACTGACTTTGAGGCACTATCGTCAGCTACTTCTACACTACCTGCGTTCTCTGATGGTGTAATACTAGGAACCGCTACAACAGTAGAAGCTTCAGGTGGCAAACCTACTATTTGAGAATCAGATGCTAATGACTGTTTAATAGCATTAGTATCTAAAGAAGGAACTGCTTGCTGAACAGTATCATCTACATTTTGAACTTTCTCAGCAGTTGCCTCTACAGAAGCATCAGGTACTACAGTAGTAGTCTCTTCACCTTGTTCTAATTCTTCCTCACTTTCATCTTCTTCTAAAGTAGCATCATCCTCTACTTCATCGTCATCAATATCTTCATCATCTTGCTCCACCTCATCCTCATCTAAATCTTCTTCCTCTGAGTCATTCTCATCTATGTTCTCATCTTCTGACATAGTCTCATCATTAGAAACAGTACTACTCTCTACCTTTTCAGTTTGATTAGAAAGAGAAATACCTTGAAATAACTCTAAAGCTCTAACAGATTTTTCATAAAGACTACCATCCAAATAACTAAGCATCAAAGTAGTAAGTTTAGATTTAGAAGAAATAACATCATAATTAGCATCATTAGACTTAATACGTTCTGTAATAATACGCTCAATCTCTTCATTACAAAACATAATTGCTTCTTCCTTACTTTTCGTTTCTAAGAGTGTTCTTCCTTTTACAATAGCAGTCAAATAATCACAAGAAGAACCAAATGTTAAATTACTAGTTGCCAAAATAACTTTTTCTTCCGTCGTTGGGTTTTCTAAAATAGGGATTTCCTGTTCCATAAAATGTTCAGGAATATCAAAAAAGCCACCACATCCTACAGACTGTACCACTGTAGAATAATTCTTCAAATATAGGCATCCACCATTAAAATTGGAAACCAATGGAATATAAGATTGACTCTCTATAAAATTTTGTATATGTTCATTTATTACATTTTCTGCTTCATTCATAATCTTCACTCCTTATTATTCACTACTATACAGTATACCAAAACAAAAAAATAAAAACAAGGTCTTCATATACAA
>CAZWXX010000116.1:0-3868 GCA_964637865.1 uncultured Muribaculaceae bacterium
TTTTACTAATTGTTTTTCGTACTACTTTTGGAGAAGTTTGTTTTATGACATTTCCTGTTTCTTTTTCCATGATATTTTTCACTACATAGGGTCTATATAGATTTCCTCCATTTAAAACTGCTGATACTGCTGTTACTTGTTGTATGGGAGTCTAGTAAATGAAACTTTTTACCTAAATTATCAGAGAATGTATTTATTTGTTCTCCTGTTTTAATATAAATATCTAATTTTATCTTTTTATTACTTTGTTTCTGAACTATGATTCTATCAATAAGCTCATTAAACACATCACTATAACATTTATTATCTTTTAGTGAATGTTGTAGAATACTTTCAATTTCATTCATTTTATTTTCTATATCATTTTTATCTTTTTTATCGCTCTTTAATTCATTCATTTTATTTTGATATATATTTAAATCCTCATTAATTAAATCTACTTGTTTCTTGTAATCGCCTTTAGATAAGTATTCTTCCATAACTAATTCTAGTAGTTTATCCTTTTTATTATTTAAAAGCAATATTCTAGATTCTAATTTTTTTATTTCTATCTCATTATTATTTGTTTCTAAATAATTTTTACACTCATTTAATATCTCTTTAAAGATAGTATTTCTTCTTTTAAATAATTTATTAAACATATCTTTAAATATTTCATCTAGTTCAAGCTCAAATACTCTAGGATTAGGGCAACCTTTTAGGCTTTCGCGTCTATATACTTGACATTCCCAGACAGGATTATTTTTCCTTTTACCACTACTTGATCTATGATAAGTTAAGTTATGACATCCACAATATATTTTACCTGAATAAGTATATCTATTTTGAAATACCGCCTTATTCACTGTTCGATTAGTAAAACTATCTTGCCTTTGTTTTAGTTTCATATTTGCTCGCTGCCATAATTCTTCAGATACTATTGGAGGAACATTATCATAGTCTTTATAAATTATCCAATCTGATTCATTTAATCTTTTCTTCTGTTTCGTTCGATAATCTAATATTTTAGATTTATGTCCACAATAATAACCTTTATATTTAGGATTTTCTATAATTCTAGTAAGTATAGTTGTATCAATTTTTTTACCAATCCTACTTTTATAACCTAAATCAAATAAATATTTTGATACTTTAGATAATCCATCAGTCGTATTTGCATATCTATCAAAAATGATCTTAATCATTTCTGCTTGTCCTTCATCTATTATAAGTTTTCCTTTATCCTTTATATAGCCATAAATATTAGAACATCCTAGCACTACACCATTATCAATACTTCGCCTCATTCCAAATGACACTCTTTCTGATAATCTTCTAACCTCATCTTGAGCAATAGACGACATCATTGTAAGTCTAAGTTCTGAATCAGGTAATATCGTATTAATATTATCATTTAGAAAATATACCCCAACGCCGTTTGATAATAACTCTTGTGTGTATTTAATGCTATCTAAGGTGCTTCTTGAAAATCTTGAAATTTCTTTTGTTAGTATTAAATCAAATTTATGTCTTTTTGCGTCTTCAATCATTCTTAAAAATTCTTCTCTTTTTTTCACTTGTGTACCACTAATACCTTCATCAATATATGAACCTACAAACTCCCAATTAGGAACTTTACTTATATAATCATTAAAGAAAGATATTTGGGCAGATAAAGAATGTAATTGTTCATCTTTATCAGTTGACACCCTTGCATAAAAACATACTCTTAACTTTAATTCTTGTAATGGAATACCTTTCATGATATTATTCCTAACTGTATATAAGTCCATAAGTACACCTCCTAAGTTAATATTTTGTAATTATTAATATTATTTATATAATTATCATCAATTTTACTTTTTTCTAATTCTTGTTTTTGTATCAATTTATTTACTACATAATTATACATTCCATCATCTATAACACTTTTTCTTTTTAAATATTCAAGTAGTTTAATACTTGTTTCTATTTCAATCATTTTAGATGGAACTTTATTTATAGTTTCCATATATTTTATCCTTTCTTTTAAGTTTATTTTTTTAAACTCAAAAAAAGAACTTAATACCTTAAGTTCTATCATAATCCGAAAACTTAAATTTATATGTTTATTTTCAGTATAGTTTTTTAGGATAATCATCACTATTATTTATCTAATAACCAGTCTAATACATTTATTTTTCTTATACCATTATAATCTATTTCTGGATCAATATCCATTGTTAATATAAATTTTGGATAATGGTCATTTATAGACTCTAAAGCTGATAATTCTCTTTCTAGTGTATTTTTATCTCTTACTGTGTATGCAACCTGAAAATATTGAACACCTTTGCTATTTTCTGCAACAAAGTCTATTTCTTTATCTCCTGACTTGCCTATGTAAACTTTATATCCTCTTCTTACTAGTTCAAGATAAACTATATTTTCTAAAACATGTCCTAGATCAATATATTTTCTTCCGAGTAAAGCATATCTCATAGTAACATCAGTAGCATAGTATTTTTCACCACTAGTTAGATATTGCTTTCCTTTTATATCATACCTGGATACTTTATTAAAGATAAAACTTTCTACTAGAGAATCTAAATAACTTTCAACGGTATGAACTGATATACTTCTACCATTGGAAGTTAAGGTATCTGCTATTTTTTTTACAGATAATATATTACCAACACTGGAAAACATAAATTCTGAAACACTTCTAAGCATACCAGTATCTGCTATTTTCTTTCTCGTAGCTATATCTTTAACTATTATAGTATTATATATACTGTCTAAATATTTATCTACTTCGTCTTGATTATCCAATTTTAAAGCATAAGGCATAGAACTATTATTTACATATTTTAAATATAGTTTTTCATCTCCTTCTTGCTTATAATAATCAACATATTCTTTAAATGATAAAGGAAACATTTTAAATTCAACATACCTTCCAGATAAGAATGTAGCAAGTTCACCAGATAACAAATAGGCATTAGAACCAGTTATATATTCATCTACATTTTTCTTTATGTATAGTCCATCCACTGCCTTTTCAAATTCATCTACAACTTGAACCTCATCTAAAAATACATAATACATATCATTATCTTTTATTTTATTATTAACATAATTATAAAGTTCCATATAATCATTAAAATTATATTCTGGAGACTCAAGATTTAACGATATTATATGATCTTCTTTTACACCTGTTTGTTTCAAATAATTTATGAATAATTCAAATAATGTAGATTTCCCACATCTTCTTATTCCAGTAATTACTTTTATTAAGTCCTTATCTTTCCAATTCTTTATAGCTTCTAAATATTCATTTCTTTCTATCATATTTCATCACCTGAATAAAGTATAGTACAAAATAAAATAATTTGCAACAGAATGCAAATTATTCGTAATTTTCGACATTTTTTGCAATAACATCTTCTTATTAATATATTTGCTAGTTATTGTAAGGGTATCATTTATTAGACAGTAAGGTGAATTGGTGTTACACTTACTCCCTGACCAAAAGCAGTGGTCGCAAGTTCTACATTACCAACCTGATTTAAATTAAAAATAATTCCTTTGCCTTCTCCATTTAAGTCAATTCCTGTTTTTTCTCCGAACCCAAATAAATCAAGATAAGAAAATAGTTTTTCTTTTCCAAGTAATTGACCCATTTTTACAAATCCTGGGTTACAAGAGTTCTGAAGTACTTGTAAAAAGGTCTGATGTCCATGCCCTCCTGCTTTCCAACACTTAATACGAGCGGTATCTACCTGCACAGAACCTGAATCATAGAATTCATCTTTGTCTAAATCAATAAGTCCCTCTTCCACAACAGCGGACGTTGTAATAATTTTGAATGTAGAACCTGGTTCATAGGAAGCCCATATTGGTAGGT
>CAZWXX010000117.1:0-3861 GCA_964637865.1 uncultured Muribaculaceae bacterium
AAAACAATATCGAGTTGGGAATCTAATAGAACGGAACCTAGTTTGGAAACCATTATCAAATTAAGTGAATTATTTGATTGTAGTGCTAGTTATCTAATTTATGGTGATGTCGAAAGAAATGACATAGAAACTGAGATTAAGATAAAAGTTTCCAATGATGAGTTTCGAAGACTTGAATTATTTATGAAGAATAATGGAAGATTTTTGCAAGAGACTAAACAAGTAGATATTTATTATCAGCCTTTATATCGAAAGTTTTTAAATGATGATGGTGAGTCTATTAACGAATGGCTTAGAATAGGAACTCGTGGAAATAGAAGAATACTCAATTATAAGAATTGGCATAATAATATGTATTGTGATGAGTATGAAGTTGAGATAGATGATGAAAATAATTTAGATAAGATTTTTGAAGTATTAGGTTTAGAGAAAATTGCAGTAGTTGATAAAGTTAGGAATACATATTTCTATTTAGATAAATATGAAATCGCATTAGATTATGTTGAAAACTTGGAATATTTTATAGAAATTGAAGTTAAAAATTATGATAAGACGGTACTAGAAGAGTATGATGAATTACTTCGATTAGCCAAAGAGTTAAAACTAAATTTAGATTATATTGATAAAAGAGGCTATCCTTATCATCTTATTTATCCTTCTAAATAAACACTTAAAGTATATTTTGTTGCAAAAAGCTTTATTTTAATGTATTTTAGACTTACGTATGTGATTCTGTGAGGAGTGATTAGATGTTAAAAGTAATTGTAATTGGAAGTTGTGGTGCAGGGAAAAGTACATTTTCTAAAAAACTTGCAGAGTATACGAATCTTCCTTTATATCATTTAGATATGATATGGAACAATGATGATAAAACTACTATATCTAGAGATGAATTTGATGATAAACTTGAGCAGATATTTAAAAGTGATAAGTGGATTATGGATGGTAATTATCAACGTACTTTGGAACGTCGTTTGCAGGAATGTGATACTGTGTTTTTGTTAGATTATCCTTTAGAAGTTTGCCTTTTAGGAGCGCAGTCACGTGTTGGAATAGAAAGAGATGATTTACCTTGGATTGAAGAAAATTTAAATGAAGAAATCAAACAAAAAATTATGCGTTTTCCACAAGAAAAATTGCCAGAAATATATAGATTTTTAAATAAGTATCAAGAAGATAAAGATATTATTATTTTTAAATCAAGAGAAGATGCCGAGAACTATATTAAAAGTATATCGCTTTAATATTTCTATGTATAAAAATTTTTCTTTTCCACAAGTTATAAATGGGAGGATTTAAGATGGAAGAGAATATTAATGCATTAGATGAAATCCATAAAGGTGCTTGTATGGGAATGGATGCTCTACATTTTATTGCTAATAAAGTAGAGGATGATAAATTACGGGTAGAGCTTCGGCGTCAGTTTGATGATTATAAAAAAATTGCTGATAAAATTGAAGAGATTTATCCGAAGTATAATTCAGGAGAACCTCATAAGACAACTACTATGAATAAGGCAATGACCTGGTATGGAATTGAGATGAATACTTTTACTGATAAGAGTACATCTAAAATTGCCGAACTTTTATTAAATGGGGTGAATATGGGAATTATTGAAGGTAGAAAAGTTTTAAATAATAAGAACATTGATAAAGAGATTCATAAAATTATTGAAAAATATGTTTCTGAGCAAGAAAAGAGTATAGAGGTGTTGAAAAAATTTTTATAAAGGTACGTGAGTATCTTTTTTTCTTATCTTATTTTTTGTATAATAGGGGTGGAGGAGATAAAAATGAATAAATTAGTTTTAAAAAAATGTTTAGAGTGTGGTGCACTTGTTAGGGTAATTGAGCCTTGTCAAAGTGATGAGTGTGGTATTTCTTGTTGTGGTAAGAGTATGAGTGATGTGAAGGCAAATTCAGTAGATGCAGCGATTGAAAAGCACGTTCCTACCTATGAAGTAGTAGATGGTAATGTTATTGTGACAGTAAGTCACGTGATGGAAGCAGAACATTATATTGAATGGATTTCTTTAGTATCGGAGATGGGGGAAGAGTGTATTTATCTAAAACCTGGAGAGGATGCTAAAGTGACGTTTTATAATAAGACAAGTGGTATGTTATATGCATATTGTAATAAGCATGGATTATGGGAAAATGAGATAAAGTAGTATGAAAGTTTTGCATGACTTAATGGATGTGATGAGGCCTATTCGTTATGGTTTTCCTGACCAGGATGGCTTTAATCTACTAGAATCTGACCCAGAAAAATATGATAGAGAATTTTGTGACTTTTATTATTTGCAGACACCTTCTGAGCTAGCGGAAAGTCAGTGTGGAGTGTGCTGGGATCAGGCGGAGTTTGAAAGAGACTTCTTAGAAAAAAGAGGAGTATCATCGCAGACTTATTTTATTTGTACATATGATGGAGATCATCTTCCTTCTCATACATTTTTAGTTGTGGAAGAAAAGAATAAGTTTTATTGGTTTGAACATTCGTGGGGGATTTACCAAGGAATTTATGAGTATGCTAGTTTAAAAGAATTGTTACTTGATGTGAAACAGAAATTTTTGGATAGTCATGAGACATCTCAGGATGCTTATACTTTTGTCTATCTTTATGATAAGCCTAGTTTTCATATTGATTGCGATTCTTTTTATGCTTATGTTGAGAAGGGACAACTTATGAAACTCAATGCACCTCTTTATTTTTATCATTTGGTTGATAAAAATGCTAATTTAGAGAAGGGATTATATAGTTTGCAGTATATGTATCGTCATCAGTTATTTGATCTTTTTGATAAAAGTGTAGAGAAATATAAAAGTCGTATTGTATCTAGCTTTCATATTCCAAAATATCAGGGGCGAGATGAAAATAGTTTATCTCGGGAAGAGATTTTAGATGCACTTTCTATCTTTAGAGGAGAGTTTGGTCCTTCTTATCTTTATTTTTTTCGTTATCCGCCTCAGAAAAGTTTGGGTAACAGAATGGCAGAAGTTTTGGAGAAAAAGGATATTTATCGAATTAATATAAATGATGAAGAGGTAGAGCGAAATATCAAGGATATCTTTTATGGATATGAGGGAAGCCATAGTGATGGGGTTTGCTTGGACCAGGCTTATTATGAGATTGTTTCCGAAGAAGAATATTTTTCTAAGTATGATGATACTTTGGATATGAATTTTCGTACTTTAAATCATATTGCAGTTGCTTTTTTAGATGACTTTTGTCCTATTTCTTTTTTAGAAAAAGAAAAAGAGTGTTAGATTTTATAAAATTCTAATACTCTTTTTAACTATAAATACTGTTGGTCATTTTTGTAATAGCAGCATAAATGTAGGAGATTCTATACCATGTTTGGCGGTTGACTGTTCCTGTTTGTGATAGATAGAATATACTCTGAAATTTTAATACTGCATTTTTTGTGGCTGTATCGAATAGGCCAGAGGGATTCTTAATCAGTGGAATTCCTGGATAACTTCCTCTAATATAGTTCAGTACATTTTGGAGAACGTATACATTATTATTACAGTCTCCCTCTTTTAATGTTGTAGTAAAGGAGTATGGATATTCTGCAACAGTTTCTGCTTCATAAATGTTAATGCTATTTCCATAGTAGTATCTTAAAATTTCTAGTGCATTATATCCTTTATCTCCTAAGTTTTTAGATCCCCATTGGCTTAGATATCCTGCTTCATTTGTATCACTTTTATAATGGGCAAGAAGAGGTTCTACTCTAAATCCACTTCTAATATAATTTGTAAAAATTTCATCTACGACATTAGAAATTGGTTCAAAGATGGTTCCGTTTCTTGTGTATTTTTGATCATAACTAGTTGTTGATGTGATGGTAAAGTCAAA
>CAZWXX010000118.1:0-3668 GCA_964637865.1 uncultured Muribaculaceae bacterium
AATATCAAAGACTTCAAACGAAATGATTTGCGTGATATGTTTGGAATGGTACTACAAGACACTTGGTTATACTCTGATACGATTCGTGAAAATATTCGTTATGGAAAACTAGATGCTACAGATGATGAAGTAGAAGATGTGGCAATAACCGCTAAAATTGATCACTTCATTAGAACACTACCACAAGGCTACGATATGGTAGTAAATGAAGAAAGCGATAACATCTCAGAAGGACAAAAACAACTTCTAACCATTGCTCGTGTTATCTTAAATGACCCTAAGATTTTAATACTAGATGAAGCAACATCATCAGTAGATACTCGAATGGAGATTTTAATTCAAAAAGCAATGGATAAACTGATGGAAGGACGCACGAGTTTCATTATTGCTCACCGCTTGTCAACGATTCGCAATGCAGATCTTATCTTAGTAATGAAAGATGGAGATATCGTAGAGCAAGGAAATCATACAGAGCTTTTAAAGAAAAATGGTTTCTATGCTACACTTTATAATTCTCAATTTGAAGAAGTAGATGTTTAAAATCGCTTCTTTTCTTTTGCAAAAAACTTGAAAATATGATAAATTTATAAAAGATAAAAGATGTAATTAGGTCTTAAAGGAGGATATTTCAAATGCAAGAGAAAATAATAGACCTTATTCAACAAACAAATTATGATATTGGTTTTTATGCAATAGATCAAAAACATAACAAAATAAAGTACAATGAAAACTACATATTTGAATCTGCCAGTTGTATTAAACTTTTTATTTTAATTGAATATTTCAAACAGGTTTATGAAAAGAAAATTAGTATTTCAGATATTTTCTCATATGAAGAGTCTGACCATATTTCTGGATTAGATGCTGGTGTTATTGGTAAACTTCAATATGGTCTCAAGTTGACATCGCTAGATTATGCTACTTTAATGATTATTTATAGTGATAATATTGCTACCAATAAATTGATTGATTATTTAGGAATTGAAAATATTAATCATACTATAAAAGAATTGGGATTTCAAAATACAGTTTTGTTTCATAAACTTAATTTGTTAAAATATTTTAAGTTTGGACAAATGACTCCATATGATTATGCAAAGGCTTATCAGATGATTTTAAATGGTGAAATGATTAATGAAGAAGTATCCGAAAATATTATAGAAGTCTTAAAGAAACAACAGAATAATGACATGTTAATCAAAAGGTTGCCTACTTTAGATGTGTTATTAAAGGGAACAAAAGATAGTCTCATAAAATACATTGCCTCTAAAAGTGGTGCTATTGTTTGGGAAGGAAAAGAGATGAAAAATCTCCGAAATGATGGTGGTATTATCTCAACTATATATGGAGATTATATTGTGACTATTTTTATATCTAATTTAGATGATTTGCAGTTTAATTATGATAATGCGGGGATTGAGTTAGGAAGTAAAATCAATAAGATTATTTTTGATGAATTTATAAAGAATAATGGTTCATTAAAATGATAAGAAGGGAATGAAGTTAATATGAAAGTAGATATGATTGTGACGGGAACATTAGATGAAAATTGTTATGTATTAAAAAAGAATAATACTTGTCTAGTCGTAGATCCAGGAGATGATTATGACAAGATTAAAGAAGTAATTGGTGAGAATAAGGTTTTGGCAGTGCTAATTACGCATTCTCATTTTGACCATGTAGGAGCCCTTCGTAACTTTTTAAAGAAGAAAAGTATTAAGATATTTAAAAAGAGTAATACCCAAGATGGGGGACTAACAACAATAGGCGACTTTGTTTTCCAAACGATTTACACTCCAGGACACTCTAGTGATTCTGTTTCCTTTTACTTTGAAGAGGACAAAGTTATGTTTGTTGGCGACTTTATTTTTAAAGATAGCATTGGAAGATGCGACTTACCAACAGGAAGCGTACCTGAAATGGACAAAAGTATTGCGAAAATAAAAACGTATCCTAAAGATATTACGCTATACACAGGACACGGAGAAGTGACATCGCTAGAACAAGAAATGAAAAGCAATCCATATCTAAAATAGGGGAGAAAATAGATGAACAAAGTATTTTTATATTTATATCCAATTAAAGAATTTGCAAGTTCTGAGGCCCGTGCACTTCTTGATGATAGTTTTTGTGACGAGTGTAATATCAAAAGGCCTTTTCCTATATTAAATGAATGTATTGAGAAAAGATATCGAGAGAATGGTTATCAAGTAGTATTTGCCTTATATCCGAATAAAGAAATTTTTGGTGTGATTCCAAAACCAGAAGATAAGATTATTTTTACGGATGTTACCTTTGAAGAAGCAATAAATGCGAAGAACGATAAAAACTTTATTCCTAAGTATCCAAATGAAGAGTTATTGTTAGAGCAATTAGGCGAAATCCAAGAATTAGTTGTTGGAGGATATCATTATTCCGATTGTGTGAAAAGAGTAGGAGAAGTAGCACAAAATATGGGGATTCCTACCTTAGTTGATTTAGATATGACAGATTTATTTTGGGGACTCTATAAACAAGAAGACTATTTTTGTATTGATGAGTATGATCCAATCAGATATAAAGAGTATTTTCTGAATCGAGCATTAAAATATGGAGAAGCTTTTGCCAAAAGACGACTTAATACCATGTATGCAAGTAAAGTATATGGATTTAATAGAAGTGACTCTAAAGTTAGAAAATAGTAATTTTATCGAATCATTATTTATAGGGAGTGATATATATGAAGAAAGATGTTGTTATGATAACTGGTGGCGCAAGTGGACTAGGCCTTGCATTAGTAAAAAAGTTTTTGGAAAAAGGATTATTTGTATGTAATATTGATAGAGATAGTACAAAAATGGCAGAACTAAATGCAACTTATAAAAATAATTATAGAGGTTTTGTAGGTGATGTTGCAGATGAGAGTTTTATAAGAGATACTGTGCAGGAGATTATGAGTCTTGGAAATATGAGTATTTTAATAAATAATGCTGGTGAACCATCTTTTAAACTACCCACTGATTATGAAAATGAAGACATTGACAAATGCTTTAAGGGATTAAAGGGAATGATCGTATGTTCAACAGAAGTACTAAAAATAAAAGCAGAAGGAAATTTAAAAATAATCAATATTATGTCATCAGCAGCATTAAGAGGAAATAAGCAAGAAGCAGTATATTGTGCTACAAAATGGGGAGAAAGAGGATATACAGAAAGCCTAAAAACTGCATATAAGGGGACAAGTGTAAAAGTGATTGGAGTCTATCCTGGAGGAATGAATACCAATTTTTATCAAAATAGTAGAGATTATGTTTCTATAGAAAAGTCTAATTCTTTTATGAACCCAGACGATGTAGCCAAAGTAATTATAGATAATGTTACAAATGATATGAATTTGACTGTCGCAGATATTATAATAGAAAGAAACTAAAAGAGGAAGATTACACAGAAACATTTAGAAAAATAAGGCTTTTGAATACAAGACGTTTTTTAGTTTAGCGTACATGAGGATGAGAAGGTATTGTAATTTTTATAAATTTATGATATATTGTATATAGATGAAGGAAACTTCATAGAATAAAAAAAGGGAAATACTGAACTTTTGCAGGTTGAGTACTAGCCCGAAAATTTGGATAAGTACTTTAATCTATTTGCTTAGATTGAGTACTATTTTTTTACGCTTAGTATCA
>CAZWXX010000119.1:0-3655 GCA_964637865.1 uncultured Muribaculaceae bacterium
TGGATCCAAATGTGTCTTGAGAAGGGCTTTTGCTCTTTTTCTTTTTGTTTGCGTAATGCTTTTCCTTATAGTATAATGGTTGTAGCGTAGAGTAGGTGATTTGATGTACTTAAAAGAAATTGTTGCTAGTGGATTTAAATCTTTTGCAGATAAACTAGATATTAAATTAGATGGGAAGACAACTTGTATTGTAGGACCTAATGGAAGTGGAAAAAGTAATATCTTGGATGCTGTTCGTTGGGTGCTTGGAGAACAGTCCGTTAAATCTCTTCGAGGAGATGGGGCAATGAGTGATGTTATATTTTCTGGAAGTAAGAGCCGTAAACCTTTAAATGTTGCCTCTGTTGAACTCGTTTTCGATAATAGCGATCACTACTTAAAACTAGATTATGAAGAGATTTCTATTAAACGAAAAGTATATCGTAGTGGGGAAAATGAATACTTTTTAAATAATCAAAAATGTAGATTGAAAGATATTGTTGACCTTTTGATGGATAGTGGGGTTGGAAAAGAGTCCTTTAATATTATTTCTCAAGGGGAAGTACAGAAAATACTTAGTAATTCTCCAAGTGATCGACGAGTTATTTTTGAAGAAGCGGCAGGTATTTTGAAATATAAAAAAAGAAAAGAAGAATCTCTTCGAAAATTGGATAGAACTCATCATAATCTTGATCGTGTGAATGATATTATAAAAGAATTAGAAATACAAGTAGAACCTTTGAGAGAACAAAGTGAAAAAGCAAAAGAATATTTAGAAAATAAAAAAGGATTAGAAAAATATGAGGTTGCATTACTTGCATTTGATATTGATAATATTTTAAATGAAGTAGAGAGAGTGAAAGCAGAAAAAGAAAGACTAGAACAAGAAGTCATTTCTCTTCAGACCGATACTTCTTCAGTAGATAGTAAATCTATGGAAGATAAAAGTACCCTTCAACAGTTAGAACAAGAGTTAACACTTAAAAATGCTAAACTTTTAAAAGTAGTAGAAGAAGTAGAAAAATTAAATAGTGAAAGACAACTTTTAAAAGAGAGAAGTAAAAGTAATAAAAATAAAGAAGAATTACAAGAAAAAATACGTCTTTTATTAGAAGAAAAAGGACAAGTAGAATCATCTATTTTATTAAAAAGAGAAGAGATGAGAAAAAACGGTAATGAAGTAGTAAAGTGTAAGGATAGTGTTTCTTTTTTAGAAGAAAAGTTAGATAAGTTAAAGAAAAAACAGACTATTTTTAATCAAGATTTTTTTAAGATTAGTAGGGATAATACTGTATTAGAACAAAAAAATAAAGTATTGCAAACAGAAATTGATAGTTCAGGAGGACTACCTAATAGTGTTCGTTCTTTATTACGTGCTACTTCCTTAGATGGAATTTATGATACAATTGGAAATATTTTAAATACAAATCAGGAATATACAAAAGCATTAGAAGTTGCTATTTCTGCTAGTCGTAATTTTGTTATTGTAAAAGATGAGAAATCATCTATTGATGCTATTCATTATCTAAAAGAAAAACGGTTAGGAAGGGCTACTTTCTTTCCACTTAATGTGATTAAAGGTCGGTTTATTGATGAAGATACTTTATATAAAATAGAACATGATGAAGACTATATTGCTGTTTTATCTACGCTTGTTGAGTATGATAAGAAATACCAAAATATTGTAGAGAACCAATTAGGAACTACTTTAGTTTCTCCTGATATTGCATCAGCGACGAGACTTAGTAAGAAGATTTCTCATCGATATAAAATTGTTACCCTTACTGGAGATGTTGTTCATATTGGTGGTTCTATGTCAGGAGGATCTAGTTATCAAGCAAGTAGTATGATTAGTTTGAAGCAACAGGTTACTAGAAATTTAGAACAGATAGAAGCAAATAAGAAGGAACTTAACACAATAGATGAATCTTTAAAAGAAATTACAGGAGAAATTGAGAGAATAGAAAAAAGTTATTTTGATACTTCTAAAAATTCTCTTTTGTTAGAAGAACAACAAGAAAGAATAGAAGGAGAGATTAAGAATTTAGAAGATAGGCATGAAAGAATTTCATCAGAGTGGGAAAGTTATCAGTCTTTAAATGATAATGTTTTATCAGAAAAAGAAGAAGAATTAATTACTAAATTTCATGAGAGACAGGCAGAAAAAGAATTACTTTCTACTTCTATTTTGAATATGAATAAGAGTATTTTAGATTTAAAGATGAAATTGGAAGAGGATGATGCTACTTTAAGAGTAAAGAATAGTCGTTTAAGAGAAAAAGAGAAGGAAGTACGTGAAAAAGAGGTTTTATTAAATCGTAATGATGTTAAATTAGATCAAATGTTACTTACTTTGAATGAAGAGTATTCACTTACATTTGAAAGAGCTTTATCCGAGTATCATTTGGATATTGAAGAGGCAGATGCTCGTGAAAAAGTGAATTTATATAAGAAGAATATCAAGGAAATTGGTATGGTTAATATTCTTTCTATTGAAGAGTATGAGAGGGTTTCTACTCGGTATGAGTTTTTGATAAAACAAAGGGAAGATTTAGAAAATGCAGAAAGTGTTCTTCTTAATATTATGAATGAGATGGATGCTGTTATGAAAGAAGAATTTTTACATACGTTTCAGGAAATAGAAAGAGAATTTAAAGGGGTGTTTAAAGAGTTATTTAAGGGTGGGGATGCTTCTTTGAGGCTTACTTGTCCAGATGATTTATTAACTACTGGTATTGAAATTGTTGCCTCTCCTCCTGGAAAAAAACTTACTACGATTTCTCTTCTTTCAGGAGGAGAAAAAACATTGACGGCAATTAGTTTACTTTTTGCTATTTTAAATGTTAGAACTGTTCCTTTTTGTGTTTTTGATGAGGTAGAGGCCGCTCTTGATGAAGCGAATGTTTCTGAGTTTGGTAAATATTTAGATCATTATAAAAATAAAACACAGTTTCTTATTATTACTCATAAGAAAAAGACTATGGAGTATGCTGATACTTTGTATGGTATTACTATGCAAGAATCTGGTGTTAGTAAACTTGTTAGTGTTAAGCTTCATGATCATATTGATATTATTTAGGTGGATGTGGTAAATATGCAAATACTTGAGTGTAGAAGTATTTTAGAAAAAGAGAAGTATAGGTTAAAAAGTGTGATTTCCTCTTCTCTTACTTTGGTGATTATTCAGATAGGAAAATATGAGGAAAATGAGCTTTATTTACGATCTAAAAAGAAATTAGCGATGGAGTTTGGGGTTTTTATTTTTTCCGTTTTATTTGATGAAGGAAGTACTATAGATGAGATACGTCAGAAGATTCTATCTTTTAATCAGGATCCTAATATTCATGGTATTATGATTCAAAAGCCTATTCTTTCTAAATTTTGTTATCAAGATGTTGTTGATTTTATTGATCCTGTAAAAGATGTAGAAGGGCTTACTTCTTTTCATAAAAAAAGATGGGCATGTGAAAATGGAATTCTTCCTTGTACTGCTCTTGCTGTTTTAAAAGTGTTAAGGGAATATAATATTCGTCTTTTTCATAGGAAAATTGTTCTAGTCGGGAAAAGTGATTTGGTAGGTCTTCCTTTATATGAAGTTTTAAAAGAAGACAATGAAGTTACTATTTGTGATTCTAAGACGAAAAATTTAAAAGATATTATTCGTAGTGCTGATATT
>CAZWXX010000120.1:0-3568 GCA_964637865.1 uncultured Muribaculaceae bacterium
ATCAATACTACTCTCATCATAACAACACTCTACTCCTAAAGTATCTAAATACTCTCTAGTCTTTTCTAAATAACTATTAGGAAAAAGAGTAAGATAGTTTTTATAATCTTCTTTGGTTGGCGTAGTAAGTTCTACCATAGAAGAAATTCTTCCATTTATTTCTGGAAGCATTCCATAAGAAATCAACTTTTTCTCATCTAACTTACCATCTTTTGTTAATTCCTGAAAAGCACCAGCTAGTACAAACGTCACACCTCTTGTATCAAAAACAAACTCTTCTTCCATTAAACCTTTTCTTATCTTTTTCCGAACAACATTACCCTCTATCATTTTTAATAAGTGCTCTTGTACTGCTTGCGTTCTAATATTGGAACTTTTCTCTACATGACATATCTTATCAAATTCATCTAAAAAGATAATTCCATTTTGAGCAGACTGAATACTAGGTGCTACATTTGCTAGAGAAACTAAAAGATTGTCAACATTTTCTCCTTCATATCCTGTCGCAGTATATCTAGTTGTATCTTCTATAATATAAGGAATTCCTAACTGCTTCGCAATACTTTTAATCATTAATGTTTTACCAGTTCCGGTGGTACCACATAAAAGCATTGTTTTTTTCATCTCTGCTACTTCATCTCGATCATCATACTTTGATAAAATATCCTGATTATATAGAAGCGTTGCTAAGACTTTCTTTAGTTGTTCTTTTTGACCATATACCGTCTTTTCTACCTTATTATATATCTCATTCATATCAAATTCTTGTCTAGGAGCAACAATTTCCTTCTTGCATTCTTCTTCGCTTCTTCTATTTAGTAACAAATCTTTCTGCTTTCCTGACAACATAAAACCACCAGAACCATTTTTAAAACTTTCAATCATAGAATCAAATATCCCACTTCTTTCTTCTTCCAGATTGAAATGACTTTTTAAAACAGTAATTGTTTTCGAATCTAATACAGGATGTAATGCAACTTGACCATTAACAGAAACTATTTTTTGAAACTCTAACTGGGAAAGTTGCTTTTCCAATAAATCATCTAACTTGATCCATTCTTCTCTTTCAAACTGATAGGGTGTTTTTTTACATACTAGTAAGTTATGTTGATAGTTTCCATTAAGTAGTTCTATTGTTTGTCCATGATACTTTCTATCATAAATGTAACACTTTTCATTTTCCTCTATCTTAGCAGGTGCTAAATCCTTTAACCTCAAATACCATTCTGTCCGTCCATCTATTATAACCTTTTCACATTCATAAATTTCTACAATCATATTAACACTTCTTTCCTTTTAACGAATAGTCTACCATTTTCCTATCATTTAATCAATGAATTAATACAAGATTTGTCTTTTCTCCATAGTTTCATTTATCATGACTTTTATTATTCTTCTATACATGCATTTACTAAAGTAATAATGCTTAAAAAATCATGATCACTTAATTTCTCAACAAACTTTAAATTTCTGATTTCATAATCAATACTTCTTATATGTTCACACAAAACAGAACCAGCAATTTTCACAGTGTCTTCCAAACCATAATGAGTAGGAAAACTTTTTTGATTGGAAGTAATTGGACATACCATCACCATCTTGGTATTTTCATTAAACACATTATGACTAATTACCACTGCCGGTCTAAAACCAGTTTGTTCATGACCTTTGGTAGGTTTACAATCTAAAAAAACAACATCACCCTGTTTTGGAATATACTTTTTTACCATATTTCTCTCCCTAAATCTTCATCCCAAGAAAAATCTTTTGCTAAATTTTCACCATGATAATCTCTAAACTTATCCCTTAAAGAAATTTTCGTACTTTTAGGAATACTAATAATAATTTTACCATCTTCTTCAATATTTAATATATCATTCGTCTTTATATTTAACGATTTCAAAATATTGCTTGGAATTCGAATTCCTGCTGAATTCCCCCATTTTTGAAGTTTTGCTTCCATGTTACCATCTCCATTCATTTATAATATATACAAAGTTTATACAAATATCAATATAAAAATTAAAATATTTTAATGATGCCAGTTCAATTTTCCAGCTTTCCTGCTTTTCAGTTAGTGGTTGGTAATTTATATCTAGTTCGTAATAAAAAACAAATTTTCACACAAAAAGATAGATTTTTTCAACCTATCCCATATTGACAATTGTTTTTAGTCTTTTAATCACTTTCTTTTCGATTCTAGAAATATAAGACTGACTAATTCCAAGTAAGTCTGCTACTTCCTTTTGGGTCATCTCTTCCTTTCCCAACAGGCCATATCTTAAAATAATAATATCTCGATCTCTTGGATTTAATCTCATTACTTCATTAATCATAAGTTTTCGTTCTGCTTCTTCTTCAATTCCCTTTGTTACAATATCAGCATCTGTCCCTAAAACATCTTCTAAATGTAGTTCATTTCCCTCTGGATCAAAAGACAAAGAGGCATCAATTGATACTTCTGTCTTTGTCTTTTTATTTTTACGTAAATACATCAAAATTTCATTATCGATACATCTTGATGCATATGTTGCAAGTTTTATATTTTTTCCTCTGCTAAAAGTATTAATTCCTTTAATAAGACCAATAGTACCAATACTTACTAAATCCTCTAAATCAACCCCCGTATTTTCATATTTTTTGGCGAGAAATACTACTAGACGTAGGTTATGTTCAATCAACTTATCCTTCGCATGAACATCTCCATCCTCTTTTAATTCCAAATAATACTCCTCTTCTTCTTTTGACAGTGGCTCTGGTAAAATATCTGTTGCCCCTACATAAAAAATACTTTCATACTTCTCTAGCAAACTTCCAATCAATAATAATAAACTAACCATTCATATCCTCCTTTACGATTGATGGGATAATACAATCAATATCCTCAATTTTAAACTCATCTGTTGCAATCCCTATTAACATATTGGTGTAAACGCAGCTTCCAATTTCTATTCTTTCTGCTTTTTTGCATTTCACGATTCCTTGATGATTCAGGGATGCATACGGAACATAAATCACATTTTTTTCCTCTATTGGAATTTTTCCTTTCTCTACTAGCAACACGCTTCGCTTCTTATAAGGATCCTTCAAATGATTTCCCGTATCTAAATATCCTTTTAATAAGTACTCATCCCCTTTCACTTTCACTTTTACATCATAAATATTCTGATAAGTATTTTTATAATGCCTCTGTTCTTTTAGATACCAAAAGATAATCATAGGTGCACTGATTAAAATGATTATAAAATTAATACTCAATCCATTATGGAAAAAGATGATACCACTATTTTGATAACTAAACTGAATATTAATGAGATAAAGTGCCCCTCCTAAAATAATACTCACTAAATAGAGATAGAGAACTTGTTTTAGAAAACTTTTCATATTTTTAAAGCGAAAAGTTACTCGTATCATCATAAAAGCAATTCCTGTTTTAAGTAAGAACAAAGTGAAAGAGTTTAGTTTTAAGAACAGAAAAAAAATACTCATTGCCCCAACAAAACTTCCAAATAATAATCGGTACCAGGCGGGGTGTTCTTTTAAAAGACGGGATGTTGCAAATAATAGG
>CAZWXX010000121.1:0-3549 GCA_964637865.1 uncultured Muribaculaceae bacterium
CATCTTATTATTCGATAAAAAAAGAAAAGTTCTAGATATTTTTTAAACTTTTCTTATTTACTTTTATTATGACACTTCAAATGGCTTTGCCATAGTGCCATCTCCACTCTTAATCTTAGTCCCAGAGGCAAGAGATACACTTGGTCTGACACTGTGCATATCATTGACACCATTGTTGCTTAGATAACCATTAGAAATAACACTACATTCAATTGCATAGTAACCACTGAAGTAAGAAGGAGACATAGTCCACCAAACTTGATTTGTGTATAAATAATAACTAGAGTTGGTACTAGTACTATCACTATCGCCTTTTCCACCTGCTAACATAATCTCATCTGCTGTTAATAGCGCCACTGGATACGTTAATAAGCCATTTCCATTTTTTACTCTCACTGTAAACTGATCTTCTGTTTTCGTACAACTCAAGTTCGGCTTTCTGGTTGTTAAAGCCCTATCATTTGCTCCAAAATATATATAATTCTCTTCTGTTTTTGCTACACTTCGATCATTACACCATATGGTATCTTCCAATTTTTTCGTATAGCTTGTCATATTATTTTGATACCATGTATCAATGGCTCCTTTTATAGTGGAATCTGTCGTGTTATTTATCATATATCCTACATATTCAGAAGAATTATAAGTCTCATTAAATTTACTCATTCCTATCCCAGTAGCTTCTCCTGTTGTATTTGTACATTTACCCTCACTATCTGGACTTCCATTATAAATTAGTTTTACTCCACCAGTACTAGTCGTTCTAACAATTTTCCAACAGAAGCCTCCAAACTTGACATTGTTATCAGTCACTGCCCCTCTATAGTAATGGACCGGATATACATCATCTTTCGTAGAAGCAAAGGTATAGACTCCTTTTCCATTGGTATCAGATGAAACTTCTCCAAAGTTAATACCCGTACTTGCACTTACAAACTCACTTTGGATATTATCTAACACTGCACTTTTTGCTATTTCATTATATAACTTCGTTCCTACTTCTTGCATTGCCTCTATTCTAAGTTGTCCTTTAAACATGGTCTCCATTACTTCATTGGTTGCATCTTGATCGATCCACATTTTTAAGATATAAGTATACTTTGTTTTTGGCTCTATTGTTCCTGTTTCTAAAACTCTATTGGGATGTTCTCCAATCGCATTTAATAATTGTAAATCTACTTCACTTCCATCTTTTACTAGTTGATACTTGATGAATGAATCTTTCATACGATTTTGTCCTTCTGAAAGATCTAGGTCATCTAAATAAATGGTATAATCACTGGCTACATTTCCTTTATTCTCTAATGTAAAGGTATACCCATCTTGAGATAATCCTTCTTCATTGGTAACAGGCACTGCTTCCGTAAAAGAAATTCCTCCAGTCATGGTATCATCTAACTCTAACTCTAAATTCCCTGCAGTTAGTATCGTTAACTCTTTAGTTCCTCGAAGGGTAAGTTGTAACCAGGCATAGGAAAGACCTATTAACATAAGTACCGCACTTACTCCAACAAATACTCCCATCTTATGTTTTTGTATAAAGTTTTCTTTTTTATTATTCTCTTCCATATTTTCTTTTCCTCTCTATTTTTCATTTTTATCTACGATATAAATATTATAAATGTAGAACTTTTCTTATTTTCTCAATCAACTACAAATGGACTATTCATAGTGCCATCTCCACTTGTGATTTTAGTTTCTGGAGCAAGAGATACACTAGGTCGAACACCATAAATATCAGTTACAAAGAGTTCTTTAAGGGTACCATTGGAATCGTTATAAAACACATATGAATAACCATCATAAGCGCATGGCGATAAAGTCCACCAATCTTGATTTGTATATAAATAGTAATTATCATTACTAGCATTAATTCCACCCGCTAACATCACTTCATCTGCTGTTAACAGTGCCACTGGATATGTTAATAATCCATTTCCATTCTTTGATTTCACTGTAAACTTATCCACATCATTTACACATTCCAAACTTGGTTTTTTTGTTGTATAAACCCTATTATATGCTCCATAAAAAACATTAGTTCCAACTATATTTTCACTTCTATCATTACACCAAATAGTATCCTCTAACTTTTTAGTATAATCAGTCATATTCGTTTGATACCATGTATCTATTACTCCTTTTATCTTAGAGTCTGTATTCTGAAACATATAATCATGTCTTCCAAAAGATTCATGAAATGCAATTGTTCCAATTTGAGTTTCTTCTCCTGTGATATTCGTACACTGACCATTTGTATCAGGACTTCCATTATAAATTAGTTTTACTCCACCAGTACTAGTCGTTCTTACAGTCTTCCAACAGAATCCTCCAAACTTGACATTATTATTTGTAACAGCCCCTCTATAGTAATGAACTGGAAACTTATCATCTTTCGTAGAAGAAAAAGTATAGACTCCTTTTCCATTCGTGTCTGATGAAATAGCACTAAAGTCTATTCCTGTAGTTGCAGTTACAAACTCACTTTGGATATTATCTAGTACTGCAATCTTTGCTATTTCAGTATATAATGGTTTTCCTATTTCTTGCATTGCTTCTATTCTAAGTTGTCCTTTAAACATCGTCTCCATTACTGCATTTGTGGCATTTTCGTCGATCCACATTTTTAAGACATATGTATATTTTGCTTTTGGAGCAATAGTCCCACTTTCTAATATACGATTAGGTGCAGTTCCTGTTTCATTTAATAGTTGTAAATCCACTTCATCTCCATCTTTTGTTAATTGATATTTGATGAATGAGTCATTCATCCTAGTTTGTCCTTCTACTAAACCTAAATCATCTAAATAAATGGTATAATCACTAGTTATATTTCCTTTATTCTCTAATGTAAAGGTATACCCATCTTGAGATAAGCCTTCTTCATTACTTACAGGCACTGCTTCCGTAAAAGAAATTCCTCCTGTCATCGTATCATCTAATTCTAACTCCAAACTTCCAGCAGTAAGTATCGTTAATTCTTTTGTTCCTCGAAGAGTAAGTTGTAACCAGGCGTAAGAGAGTCCAATTACCATAACAATTGCACTTACTGTTATAAATATTCCCATCTTATGCTTCTTTATAAACTCTTGCATATTATCTTTCCTTTTCTCTTTTATTTTTCCCAGATTTGCTATCTGTATCCACTCTATTTTTTATCATAAAGGTAGATACTTTATGAATTTCTAAATTATTTCCTAAAGTTTACTTACTTTCTTTTTTTATTGACTAGATACTTGACTATGATTATAGAACAGTCGAATTTTGGTTATCTATTTATGATGATATTTTGCTCTGACAAGTATTTGACTACGAATAACAGATAAATTATCAACTAGTTAATCTATTTACGACAAAAGACATCATTTTTTATTGATAATCGTGTCGAATTATTGTATGATGAATATAGAAAAGACTAGAAAACCTATATTTTACATAATTCATAAAGTATCTACCTTTATGAGCAACATTTTATCGAATATAATGAAAAAAGAATGTCGAATTTTTTATATTCATTGTAAAACTTAGAAATTACTACTCGAGATTATT
>CAZWXX010000122.1:0-3530 GCA_964637865.1 uncultured Muribaculaceae bacterium
TTAACAAGAAAAAAATACTAGAAAAAAGTTTTTTCCTAAACCAATTTCTAGTATTTAAAGTTACTTTTTTAGTCAATGTACAAGTTTTAAAAATTCTAATATTTTTTTAAAACTCACAATTACCAGGTGTTCTTGGGAATGGTATTACATCACGAATATTATCTACACCTGTTAAATAGATTAAAAGTCGTTCGAATCCCATACCAAAACCTGCATGTGGACAACCGCCATATTTCCGTAGATTGATATACCATTCTAGTTCTTTTTCATCTACTCCCATTTCTTTCATTCTATCTACTAGTACATCAAGTCGCTCTTCTCGTTGACTTCCCCCCATTAATTCACCACTTCCTGGAACTAATAAATCTACTGCTGCCACTGTTTTTTTATCCTCATTTAATCTCATATAGAATGCTTTAATATCTTTTGGCCAATCATAGACAAATACTGGAGCTAGAAATTTCTCTTCTGTTAAATATTTTTCATGTTCACGAGCTAAATCTTCTCCATATTCTGGTGCAAAATCAAATTTTTTTCCTGATTCTTTTAATAGAGTAATGGCTTCATGATGAGTAATACGAACTGCTTTTTTTTCTAATAATGCGTGTAATTTGTCAAGAAGTCCTTTTTCTACAAATTTATCTAAGAATGCTAGTTCTGCACTACATTTTTTTAATACATATGACACAATATACTTAAGCATTTCTTCCATAATATCCATATCGCCTTCTAAATCACAAAAAGCAATCTCTGGTTCTACCATCCAAAATTCTGCAGCATGTGTTTTGGTGTTTGAGTTTTCTGCTCTAAAAGTTGGACCAAAAGTATATGTTTTTTTATACGCAAGGGCGAAGGTTTCTGCTTGTAATTGTCCTGATACGGTCAGAGAAGACTCTTTGCCAAAGAAATCTTTATTATAATCTACTTTTCCTTCTTCCATTGGAACTTTTTCTAAATCAAATGAAGTGACATGAAACATCTCACCTGCTCCTTCGCAATCACTTCCTGTGATAATTGGAGCATGAAAATAGACATATCCTTTCTCTTGAAAGTATTCGTGAATTGCCATGGCAGTAACACTTCTAATTCTAAATGTTGCTTGAAATAAATTTGTACGTGGTCTGAGATAGGCGACTTCTCTTAAAAACTCCCTGCTATGTTTTTTAGGTTGTATTGGATAGTCTTCTGGACAGTCACCAATTAAATGAATAATAGATGCTTTTATTTCAAATGGTTGTCCTTCTTTTGGGGACTTTATTAGTTTACCTACTACTTCTATGGCTGAACCTACATGATATTTAGAGATTTTTTCAAAATCCTTTAGCGAATCATCATAGACAATCTGAATTGTTTGAAAGCAAGTTCCATCTGAAAAATCAATAAATCCAAATTCCTTTTGTTTTCTGTGATTTCGTATCCATCCTTTTAATATTACTTCTTTTTCTAAGTACTTTGTATAATCTTCGTATAATTCTTTTGCTTCTTTCATAAAATATTCCTCCTTTAATCATATAAAATATAAAAACACTAGTATTCCCAAAGGGACGAACTAGTGTTAAATCCGCGGTACCACCCAATTTATCAAAAACTGATCACTTTCACTATATAACGGATAGTACCGGCTTAGTCTACTTAGTTTCTTTAAGCTCTCCGAAGTGTTATTCAAAATAAGACTTTATCTGTTTTCACCAAACACAGACTCTCTAAAAAAGTTTTTTATTTTTACTTCTCTTCTTCCACGATTTACACCTATTTTACTATTATTTTTTCCTAGTTGTCAATAAATTATGCACATTTGTACTTTGTTTTTTCTGTAAAGTCATTGTATGTGGTTCATCAAAGACTCTCTTTTTTTGTTCTATCAATTCCTGATAAAATTCTTGTTTTGATGCTGGCATAAAGCTTTTCCATTCTTTTTGTTGTGGTTGATCAGTTTCCCATTGTTCCATTAAATCATCTTTTTCTACTTTGTATTTTTTACTTAAATAATCAAAAAATACTGATAAATCTTCAGAAAAGGTTGAGTTTAATGTGAAATCTATCTCATAGCCATTGACCAATGTATTTATCATCATAGCACCATTTGCTTGATTTAGATAATCTGTAAATAAATCTATTATGAAATAATTATCTTCTAGACTCATTTGTGTAAAATGAGTATCTGTCATTGTAATTAAGCTATTAAAGAACGTTTTGGATAACTGACTCATTGCTTCTACTTTTAAAGTAGTAAATGCTTCTTTTTGGTTTAGACCTTTTTTTTCTAAGTCAAAGAGATAGCAAGGGTTTTCTAGTAAAATCGTATCTAGTGATTTTAACATTATTAAATTATCTATAAAATACTTTTTTCTATCTTCTCCGTAAATTGGAAAATGTTTCATAAAGGATATAGGATCTTGATAGATTAAATCTGTTAGAATACTATCTACTTGATATTCATCTGATAGTGCTAATACTAATTGAATGAGATCCAATATTTCATCATAACAAATATAGGTATCTTGATTTTTATTTGCCATTTCAGAACTATAGAGTTCTGCATATATTTCTTCTAAAAATACATATTGATAGCGGGTATAATAGGCAGAATCTATTTCTTCGTCATCTAAAAGAATACTTGTTTCTATTCCTATTCCACCACCAGTTTTTGATTGATCTATCATTATTCTTTTATCTATACAACTGTTTACAAAAAGATGAAAGTCTTCATGGTAGTCTGTGCCATCTAAAAACTTTTTTGTGTAATTATATTTTTCGACATCATAATAGATTATTTTATAGCTTGACGTTGAGGCTATTGTTAGGACATTTTCTGTTTTTTCTTCTTGTGCTTTTAGAATACTATACCCTTCTAGTTTGCAGGCAAGAGATGCTAAATCAAAGTTTGGATAGTCTTTTTTTATGTTTTCAACAAATTTTTTCATTTTTTGTAACTTTTCTTCGATTTCTTCTTTTGATAATGCTTTTAAAGTAGGATTTTCTCTTTCTACATTCTTACTATTTTTATATATTTTGGTAATTAGCGTTTCCCAGTCAATTTCTTTTTTCTCTTCATTATAACATTCTGTATTCATATGAAAATCTATTTTTATATCAGAAAAATTGGCATATGCTTTGGTAGCAGTTTCTTCATTAATATCTAACAAATCTAAATATATTTTGTTATATTTATCATATGTCTTAGAACTTTGATGACTACATATTTCATTTATCGCTTGTTTGGCTTCTTTCGATAGTAAATGAGCATCTTTTTGTTTTAGCAAATTACATATATCATCGAGAGAGGTATTTTTTGTAGTATCCAATTCTTTTTCGATTCTATTTTGTTCTCTATTCTCTTTTAGAAATGTATTTAATAAAACTGTACCTGTTTGGTAAGTAGCAGTATATATAGCTAAGGCAATTAATGCACTTTTTAGATCATTTTTGGTTAATTTCATTTTTCTTTTCCTCTTGTTGGTTCCTTATTTTAGCAAAAGGAGACTTGCTAACCATTGTCAAGTCTTTTTTTGTGATTAATTTTTCTAAAA
>CAZWXX010000123.1:0-3529 GCA_964637865.1 uncultured Muribaculaceae bacterium
ATTTCCATAACCTCTTCATCAGTAAGTGTTCTATTAGAATCTGCAAATTTTAAATTAAAGGCAATAGACTTCTTATCAGCATCTACATTTTCTCCAGTATAAACATCAAAGATATCAATACTTTGAAGAAGACGTCCTCCTGCTTTTTTAATAACAGAAGCGATTTCACTAGATGCAATATCCTTATCTACAATAAATGCTAAATCTTTACTAATCTCAGGATATTTAGAAGCTTCCTTATATTTTAAAGGTTTAATTTGTTTCATAAGTGCATTTAATGATATTTCGCAAACATAAATTTCATCTTTATTAATCTTTGGATGTACTCTCCCTAAAATTCCAATTCGCTCACGATCTAACATAATATTACAAGAAATTCCAGGATGCAAAGAAGAAATAGTCCCAACTTCAAATTGATAACGATTGTGTAATCCTAAATAATCAAGTAAATTTTCTACAATTCCCTTCATCAAATAAAAATCAACTTTAAAAGAACCTTGCCAAGAATTAGAAAGATAATTTCCTTTCATCAAAAAGGCAATTTTACTTTCTTCTTGATATTTTTTATCATAAGTTTTAGCTATTTCATAAATGAATATATCAGAAACTTTACGTGTCTTATTATACTCATAAACATTCATAAGGGAAGGAATCAAAGTAGTACGAACTACACTTTTATCTACACTCATCGGATTTGGAAGACTAGCTTTTTCTTTTTCTTCATAATCGAAGCACTCTGCCATAGCAGGTGAGATTAAAGTATACGTTTTTACTTCATTTAATCCCAAAGCTCTAAGTCGCTTAGAAATCATTTTACGATAAAAAACATCTCCTACATACTTTCCTTCCCGAATTCTACTCTTAGGAAGTGTTGAAACTAAATTTTGATATCCATAAAGTCTTCCTATCTCTTCTGCAATATCATTAACATTAGGATCAATATCTAGTCTTCTCTTAGGAATCGTAACAACGAATTGTCCATCTTGCAAATGATAAGGAAAATCAAGCCGTTCTAACTCATGTTTCATATCATTTTCTGTAATACGAATACCAAGCATTTGATCCACTTCTTCTGGAGTAAAAGTAACAATCTTATCCTCTTTATCTATTTTATCATAAGTAACCATTCCAGATAAAACAGTAGCATTCGCATATTTTTCAAGTAAATGACACGCACGATCCATAGCAAGTTTAGTATACTCATAATTAAGTCCTTTTCCATATCGAATAGATGCTTCACTCTTAAGATCAAGATGAGACGCAGTATATCGAATACAAACAGGATCAAAAATAGCACTTTCAATAAGAATTGTATCAGTACTTTCCTCTACTTCTGTATCGCTTCCTCCCATAACACCGGCGATAGCCACTGGCTTATTTCCATTAGTAATAACAATATCACTAGATTTTAAAGTACGCATTTTCCCATCTAATGTTTCCATACTTTCTCCATCATGAGCATCTCTTACTAAAATAGAATTTCCAAGAGACTTTTGATCAAAAAAGTGAAGAGGCTGTCCAAACTCAAGCATCACATAATTAGAAATATCAACCACATTATTAATAGGACGCATTCCAGCATCAATTAATCTACGTTTAATAAAAGAAGGAGATTCTGAAATTTTAACATCACGAACCACTTTTGCTAGATAATAAGGACACTTTTCAGTCTGTACTTCTAATGAAAAAGAGTCTAAAAAAGAGTCATCCACTTCTTGATAAGAAGTATCAGGAAGTACTACTTTCTTATTTAAAATAGCAGCAATTTCATAAGCAAATCCAATATGATAATAGCAGTCATTATTACGATGTTTATGGATATCTAATTCATACAAAGTACGATTAAGTCCTAAATAATCTATAGGATTTACCCCAATAGGTGCATCACTTTCTAACTCTTCAATTCCACGAGCATAAGATTCTTCTGTCTTCTCCTCTAAACCAAGTTCATATAAAGCACAAATCATCCCATTAGACTCTACTCCACGAATACGACTTTTAGAAATAACAAAGTCGCCTGGTAATTTTGCTCCTGGTAGGGCTACAATCACTTTGATTTTCTCACGTACATTAGGTGCCCCACAAACAATTTGTTGTAACTCTTTTTCACCAACATCCACATGACAAACATGCAAATGATCACTATCAGGATGTTCTTCACACCGAATGACTTGTCCAATCACTAAATGATCTATTTCGTTTGTAATCACTTTTTCTACATTAATACCAGCTTCTGTAATTTTAACAGCCAACTCTTTTAAATCTTCATCGCCAATATCAATGTAATCTTTTACCCACTCTAAACTAATCACGATGATACTCCTCCCTTCTATCAAATACTTTTGCTTCTCTTAAATCTGTATTATAAAATACACGACAATCATCAATATCATATTTAAGCATAGCAAGTCTCTCTGCCCCAAAACCAAAGGCAAATCCTGACCATTCTTTAGGATCATACCCCCCCATTTTTAGCACATTAGGATGTACAATACCTGCCCCTGCAACTGTAATCCATCCTGTATGCTTACAAATAGTGCATCCCTTCTTTTTACAATTAAAACATGAAATATCCACTTCTACAGAAGGTTCTGTAAATTGATAATAACTAGGTCTAAACCGTGTCTCAATATTTTCTCCAAATAATCTTTTTACAATAACATCAATCGTCCCTTTTAGATCAGATAAAGATATATTTTTATCAACAACTAACCCTTCTATTTGCATAAACTGATGAGAATGTGTCGCATCATCATCATCTCTTCGATAAGTTTTTCCAGGACAAATCATACGGATTGGATGTTCTCCTTTATTTTTTAACATAGTACGTACTTGAACTGGTGAAGTTTGACTACGAAGTAAAATCTCTTCTCCTTCCAAATAAAATGTATCTTGGGCATCTCGTGCTGGATGTCCTTTAGGAATATTAAGCATTTCAAAATTATATTTATCTTCTTCAATTTCAGGACCATCTTCTACATCATATCCCATAGAAATTAAAAGTTCTTCTACTTCTTCAATTAATTTTTCCAAAATATTAGGCGCTCCAACAACTACTTTTGTACTAGGAAGCGAAATATCAATCGCTTCTTTTTCTAGCATTTGATTTAAAATTTCTTCTTCAAAAAGAGTTTTCTTTTCTTCATAAAATGACTGAAATTCTTCTCGTAAAGCATTGACGCATTGTCCAAATTCTTTCTTCTCTTCATTAGGAACATTTCGAATCTCACTATTTAATTCTGTAATAAGACCCTTCTTTCCTAAAAATTTAACTTTACTATCATTTAATTCTTGAATTGTATTGATATTCTTTTTTTCCTCTTCAATTAAATTTCTTATCTCATTTATTTTCTTATATTCCATAAATCAAATTTCCTTTCCTCTTACTTTAAAACAAAAAAGACAACTAATTATAAGGACGAGCCTACTCGCGGTACCACCTTACTTTATAGTTATCTCTACTATACACTCTGTTCTTTTAACGCAAGAATTACGCTTACTATTAATAAGGACTCCTAAGACGAATTCA
>CAZWXX010000124.1:0-3515 GCA_964637865.1 uncultured Muribaculaceae bacterium
TTTTTCGACATTTGGAGGTGTTATGCTTATCTTGAAAACGCGAAAATTGTCGTTTTCAGAAATGAGGGGGAAGGTTTTATGAACTATGAAATTAATGAAGGAACTTTGGCAATTATGCCTATGGATTCTAGTACAAGTAGAGTATTAGAAGATGGAGTAGAGTATGTAATCGAAGAAAATCCGTATCAAATTATGGAAGAGAGTTGTAAGTATTTTGGTAGTAGTTATAAAGGAAGAAAGGAGGGAGCAAAGAGTATTTTAGGAGATGGTTATAAAATACCTATTTTGGTAGAAGATGGTCGAAATATTATCTTTTTTCCTACTGTTTCTCCAAATGATAAGGCTTGTGTTTGGTTAGCCTCTAGAAAGATTAAAAATATTGAATTTATTGATGAGTTATCTTCTAAAATTATTTTTGATAATAATCAAGAAATAGAAGTACCAGTGTCTTATCGATCTTTAGAAAATCAACTACTTCGTGCTACTCGTCTAGAATCTGTTGTTCGAAACCGAAAAAATAGTTGAAATACACAAATTTGTGTGCATATAAGCTCATATTATGATATAATAGTCTCGTAGGTATAGGAATACTAAAACAGGGATAAGGTGATAATATGGGTCTTTTTTTATCTAAATTATGATTTTAAGTAAAATAAATCTTTATAACTTCCGAAATTATCATAAAATCAATGTGCAATTTGGTCCTAAAATGAATATTTTAATTGGTCAAAATGCACAAGGGAAGACAAATATTTTAGAAGCAATTTCTATTCTTGCTCTTACAAAATCTCATCGAGGTGGGAATGAAAGTAATCTTATTAAAATTGGAGAAGAGAAAGCTATTCTAAAAGGACGAGTGAAGACGAAGCGAATTCTTAATGATTTAGAAATTCAAATGATGGATGGAAATAAGAAAATTAAAGTAAATAATGATAAAGTAAGTCGACTTGCTAATTATATTTCTTATCTTAATATCATTATCTTCACTCCTGATGATTTGGAACTTATTAAAGGTTCTCCTAGTATTAGGCGGAATTTTCTTAATATTGAACTTAGCCAGTTATCAAAAACTTATCTAAATACCTATAATGAATATAATAAAATTTTAAAGACTCGTAATGAATATTTGAAGTTGTTATTTACTAGTAGTATTGCTGATAAAAATTATTTAGATATATTAACAGATAAACTAGTAGAAAAAGCTATTATTATCTATCAAGAACGACAGAAGTTTATTGAAGAGATTAACGAAAATTTAGGAGATATTTTCTTTGATGTTGTAGGAGATAAAACACTTAAAATGGTATATGAGACAAACATTCTTTTTGATTCTTTTGAACAAGATACTATTAAGAATGCAATGCTTGCTGTTTATAAGAAAAATTATGAGAAAGAGTTAAATTATAAAATGACTTTGTATGGACCTCATCGAGATGATTTTTCTCTTTATTTATCTGATATTGATTTAAAACATTTTGGTTCTCAAGGACAACAAAGACTTGCTGTTTTATCTATGAAACTTTCAGAAATTGCTATTTTTGAGCGAGTTTGTAATACAAAACCAGTTTTGCTTTTAGATGATATTTTTAGTGAACTTGATCTTACAAAGAGAAGAAAACTATTAAAATATATTAATAGTGATATTCAAAGTATTATTACAACAACAGATTTGAAAAATATTCAGAAAAAATTTTTAAATGATGCCAATATCTATATAGTAGAAAATGGAAATATAAGTAGAAAGTAGGTTAAAAAATGGAAGAAAAAAAGTATGATTCGTCTGCGATACAAGTTTTAGAAGGACTAGAAGCAGTAAGAAAACGTCCTGGTATGTATATTGGTACTACTAGTTCTCGTGGACTTCACCATTTAGTATGGGAAATTGTTGATAATGCGATTGATGAAGCCCTTGCTGGTTATTGTTCTCATATCGAAGTGATTGTTGGAAGTGAGAATACCATTACTGTTAAAGATGATGGTCGTGGAATTCCTGTGGATATTCATCCAAAGACTGGAAAAAGTACAGTAGAGACTGTTTATACTGTACTTCATGCTGGTGGAAAATTCGGTGGAGGAGGATACAAAGTATCTGGAGGACTTCATGGAGTTGGTGCCAGTGTTGTTAATGCTTTAAGTAGTTGGCTTGAAGTCCGTGTTTATAAAGAAGGAAATGTTTATTTTCAAAGGTATAGCAATGGGGGACATCCTGAAGATCAACTTACTGTAATTGAAGAGTGTTCTAAGGAGAGAACTGGTACTACGGTTACTTTTAAACCAGATCCAGAAATATTTACAGAAACCACAGTTTATGATTATGAAATTCTTAAGACAAGACTTCGTGAACTTGCATTCTTAAATAAAGGTCTCCGTATTTCTTTATATGATGAGAGAGAAGTAGATAAGAAAGATTCTTTCTGTTATGAAGGTGGATTAAAAGAGTATGTCACAATGTTAAATACTTCTAAGAATCCGATTCATGAGACAATTATTGACGTAGAAGGAATGGATAAAGATATTTCATTGGAAGTTGCGCTTCAATATAATGAAACATATAATTCTAGTATTTATTCTTTTGTTAATAACATTACGACACCTGAAGGTGGAACTCATGAAGATGGTGTTAGAAGGGCGCTAACTCGAATTTTAAATAAGTATGCTGTTAGTAATAATCTTTTGAAAAATAATGATGATTCTTTAACAGGAGATGATGTTCGAGAAGGACTTACGATGATTATCTCGATTAAACATCCTAATCCGCAGTTTGAAGGACAAACAAAGACAAAACTTGGAAATGCGGAAGTGAGGGGAATTTCTGATAAGATTTTCTCTGCTGCATTTGAGAGATTCTTAATGGAACATCCAGATGAAGCAAAAATCATTGTAGAAAAAGGAATGACCGCGTCTCGTGCTAGAGTTGCTGCTAAGAAAGCACGTGAACTTACAAGACGTAAGGGTGATCTCGATATTACGAACTTTTATGGTAAGTTATCCGATTGTAAGAGTAAAGATGCTAGTGAAAGTGAAATTTTCTTAGTCGAGGGAGATTCGGCAGGTGGGTCTGCTATAAAGGGAAGAAATAGTATTACACAAGCGATTTTACCGCTTCGTGGAAAGATTTTAAATGTTGAGAAAGCAAGACTGGATCGGGCTTTATCGAATGAAGAAATTCGTACGATTATTACAGCATTTGGTACTGGAATCGGGGATGATTTTGATTTAAGTAAATTACGTTATCATAAAATTATTATCATGACCGATGCCGATGTTGATGGTTCTCACATTCGAGTACTTCTTTTAACGCTATTTTACCGCTTTTTTAGGCCAATTGTGGAAGCTGGACATGTATATGCTGCTCAACCCCCATTATTCGTCATAAAACACGGAAAAACAATTAAATACGTGCTAAATGAACAAGAGAGAGACGAATATTTAGCAACTCTTGCTCCTAATACAAAATATGAGATTGCTCGTATGAAAGGTTTAGGAGAGATGGATGCTGAAGAGTTAAATGAAAC
>CAZWXX010000125.1:0-3471 GCA_964637865.1 uncultured Muribaculaceae bacterium
CCTTCTATTCTATTTAATCTGTTTTGTATTTTTTTCTTATCCTCTGTTGCACGATATGTATATTTTCTTTTTTCCACAATATCACCTCAACATCATCATATACCCACCTATGGTATTTTGTAAATGGAGGGGTATATAAAAACAGAAGTACCTACTCCTGTTATTTATTTATATTTTCAGTGAATATGTTTTTGGTAGTTCCTCTAGCAGGATATGTCCGACTTTTTCCCATCCTTCTTTCCAATCATAGCCTGCACGTATTACTTGTTTTTGATTTAGTTCTTCTGGTGTAATATCTTTATTGTGATAGGATGGAAAGAGTATTTTCGTTTCAATGTCATCTCCTAGGTTTGACAGTCTATCATCTATTTGGATATCACCTCTTAGTAAATGCTTACTACTTGTAAATATGTACTGATTGGGATTAATAAAAGGCAGTATGGCATATAAATAATCATACTTATCTTTAAATAATTTGCCAGAGTTCTCTATATTGAATGGATTAATGCAAGAAGAGGTTGGATAAATATTATATAGTTCATTTGCTAGTTCTAATGTTTCAATCGCTCCTGGTAATAAAACAGCATCTTCATATAAGTTCCTTCCATTTAAAAATTCATTAAACTCTTCAAATCGTTCCTTTGGAATTACCGCTTCATCCATATAATAATCAGTGAAGTCATCTATTTCGTAATGGGTTCCTAAAAACTCATTAATGGCAGGAAGAAATCCAGGAAAACAGACAACTTCATCAATATCTAATAATAAATCTTTTTTCTTTGTCATTTTTATTCCCCCTTGAATATTTTTAACTGAACCTAAATTTATATTTTATTTATTAATGTATCGATAGTACTCATATAGAAATCTACAATTCTTTTTTATATATTCGATATTTCTTTCTATGATTCCTATTAATATTTGACTAGTTTGACAATTATTTTTATCTTTTAGTACTGCAATTTTATCAGACTCTATTATTTTGTTAGAGTAAGTATGCATATTCCAATACTCCATCTTTTTATTTTTTAAATTGCTATCACTAGGATACAACAGTCTTAAAAAACTTTCATAATAAGTATCTTTTACTTCATCTATATCATCATAAGAAAAGTCAATATTTTCTTCTAGTTCTAAGATTAGGAAAATGCTATTTTCTAGGATGTTTTTCATTTTTTCATATGCTTCCATTCGTTTTTTTCTATTTTCTAAATTTTTCTTTACTATGTAGTTAGGTATTTTCTTTATCAAAAACGGCGTTCTTAAATATAGTGTTCCTAAGCCATATTTATATTTACTACTATTTCCCTTTGCAGTTAGCCATCGTAGCCAAACATCTATCATTGTTATTATTCCTTTTTCGCCTTTTGCAAAGAATATTTTAGGATTCTTTTCAACGTGTAGAGAATTTTCTCCAACTCTTGGCTCTAGTCCATCATTTAAAATTCCCTCTAAATTATCTTTATTTGTATAATGAAAAAAGGAATGTTTTAAATCAATTTCTGTAATATCCTTGGTAATTATCTTCTTCATTACTACACTTATTCTCCTATTGACCTATTTCATTAATTTGAAAACAATACTTTTTCAGATTTGTATTGACGTATGATTACCATTAATACGAAACTAATTGTCACTACTGTTGATACCATCATTAAGAAGATATATAAGAAGTTCATGTTTCCACTTGTGATATCATTAAATAATAAGGTGAAGTTTAAAAATGGAACGAGAGATGATACGGCATTAATTTTAATATCCATCATAAAGGCAATAAAACTTGGGAAGAAAGAGATGAATGTGATTGGTGTTAAGGCGCTTTGTGCTTCTTTGAATGTTTTTGATTTGCTAGCAATGGCAATACAGAGTCCACTGATTAGAAATGAATATGAGATAATTACTAATACTGCATAAATAATGGTCGTGATAGATGGTATTAGATTTGTCTCTTTGTAAATTGTGAACATATCATTTGCGATGGCGAGGGATGCAATCATTAAAACAAGACTCACTACTCCTGTTACAATAGAGGATAGAGATACACTTAAGAATTTTCCTATGATGATGTCTTTACTTTTAATTGGAAATGTTAATAAAGTCTCTAGGGTACCACGTTCTTTTTCTCCTGCTGTTGCATCGGTTGCTGGATAAGTTGAAGAGATGGTAATCGCCATAATGATAAATAGGAATGCATAATTTGTAATATAGTTTGCATAGAAGTTTTCTTTTTCGACAATTTTCTTTTCTATTGTAATTACATTTAACACTTCGTTCTCGGGAATATTTTTACTATTTAAATAAGAGCCTTGTAAGTACTCTTTATAAACGGCAAAGTAGCCTTCTACTAGGGCAGTTGCATAAGTTGTTGTATCATTATCCTCTCCGTTTATTACATACTTAGTTCCAGACTTTGTAACATAGAGGTCGATATCTCCTTTTTTGTATGCTTCTTTTAATTCTTTTTTACTTTTTTCCACAACTTTGATTTCTGCTTCTTTGGCGATATCTTTTTCTATTTTACTTAACTTGTAATCAAAACCAATGGTGTTATATTCATTTACGGATTTATTTACTTCTGAATCAAACAAGGCTGAAATTCCAAGTACTAATAGTGGTATCATGATAGGAACAATTAACATCATGGCTAAAGACTTCTTATCACGAAATGTTTCTTTTAGTTCTTTTTTCAAAATATTTAAAACATTACTTCTCATTTTTACCTCCAATTAGCGCAAAGAAAGCATCTCTTAGATTTGTTGTCTTGGTTGAATTTTTTATTTCTTCTGGTGTTCCTTCTTTGATTACTTTTCCTTTATTAATCATTACTACATAGTCACAAATATTTTCTGCTTCTTCCATATAATGAGTCGAATAAAGAATGGTTTTGCCTTTTTTCTTTTCCTCTTTTATAAAATCCAAAATAATCTGACTAGAAATAATATCAAGCCCACTTGTCGCTTCATCTAAAATGTAATAGGCTGGATCATGGACTAAGCACCTTGCAATATTTACTCTCTGCATCTGACCAGTGGAGAGATTCTCAATTCTTTGATGTAGAAATTTCTCCATCTCTAAAAGGCGCGTAATCTCTTTGATTCTTTGTTCCCTTTTTTCTTTTTCTACTTCATAAAAATCACAACACATTTCTAGGAGTTCATACGTGGTAAGGGTACGATATATTTTGGTATTTCCTGATAAATAGGCAATTTTCTTCTTAATTGCTAATTCATTTTCTTCATAATTTAGACCATCAAAATCAATCGTTCCTTCTGTTGGGAGCAATATTCCTGCAATCATTCGGAGAAGAGTTGTTTTTCCCGCACCATTCGGTCCTAATATCCCTACTACTTCTCCTTTTTTTGCTTTAAATGAAATCCCATCATCAGCATAGAATTCTTGACGTTCTTTTTTCTCATTTATTTTTACAAATTTCTTTTTTAAATCTTTTGCTTGTAACATACGACTCTCCTT
>CAZWXX010000126.1:0-3374 GCA_964637865.1 uncultured Muribaculaceae bacterium
AATACTTACTAAATGTTCTAAATCAACCCCTGTATTTTCATATTTTTTGGCGAGAAATACTACTAGACGTAAGTTATGCTCGATCAATTCATCTTTCGCATGAACATCTCCATCTTCTTTTAATTCTAGGTAATACTCTTCTTCTTCTCTTGATAGTGGCTCTGGCAAAATATCTGTTGCCCCTACATAAAAAATACTTTCATACTTCTCTAACAAACTTCCAATTAATAGTAATAAACTAACCATTCATATCCTCCTTTACGATTGATGGGATAATACAATCAATATCCTCGATTTTAAATTCATCTGTGGCAAGTCCTATTAACATATTGGTGTAGATCCGACTTCCAATTTCTACTTTTTCTGCCTTCCTACATTTTACGATTCCTTGATGATTAAGAGATGCATACGGAACATAAATCACATCTTTTTCCTCTATTGGAATTTTTCCCTTCTCTACTAATAGTACGCTTCGTTTCTTATAAGGATCCTTCAAATGATTTCCAGTATCTAAATATCCTTTTAATAAGTACTCCTCCTCTTTTACTTTCACTTTTACATCATAAATATTTTGATAAGTATTTTGATAATGCAATTGTTCTTTTAGATACCAAAAGATAATTATAGGTGCACTGATTAAAATAATGATAAAATTAATACTCAGTCCATTATGGAAAAAGATAATACCACTATTTTGATAACTAAACTGAATGTTAATAAAGTAAAGTGCCCCTCCTAAAATAATACTAACAAGATATAAATATAGAACTTGTTTTAGGAAACTTTTGATATTTTTAAAGTGAAAAGTTACTCGTATCATCATAAAAGCGATTCCTGTTTTGAGCAAAAACAAAGTGAAAGAATTTAGTTTCAAGAACAGAAAAAAAATACTCATTGCCCCGAGAAAACTTCCAAGTAACAATCGGTACCAGGGGGCATGTTCTTTTAAAAGATGAGAGGTTGCAAATAATAGGAGAAAATCAAAGAAGAAATTCAAAAAAAATACTAAATCGAGGTATATCTTCATGTTATCACCTGAAGACAGTATATAAAAAAAGAAATGCTCTTTTTGTCATTTCTTAGGAAATTATCTTTTTTTCTTCCAAAAGATTCGAATCGTATATGATACAAAGATAATCATAAAGATAACGTAAATCCATACTACAACAGTATAGAATATTCCATCCAAATACCGATCAATAATCGCTGGAATATTTTCTGGAATATATTTGCCAATTAATGCTGATACGTCTGGAAGTCCAATATTATATTTTATAAATGTTAAAATTCTAAGTATCATATCAAAGATAGCAATAAAATAAACATAACAATCAAACTTCTTAAAGAAAATAAATACTAACGCTAATAATACAAAAAATACAACTAAATCAATATACATAACTTCACCTCTATATTCTAGAAATATTGTAGCATATCTGAGCACTTTTTTCTATTATTTTTTCTTAATATAGGAAATTGGTGGTTCTATTTGACAACAAGTTCTCATTCTACTAGCGTCAATACTATCATCCATCATAATATTCGTTTTGAGTTCGCCAAGGAGCCCTCTACTATCATAAATAATCTCACCCACTCCTAACATTGGTTCAATAGGATAATCATATCGATAGCTTTTTCTTCTCTCGTCTATAAAGTCTTCATAATGATATTCTTCTTCTCTAATAAAAATTCCATATTTATCTTCCATTAACTTTACCATTTCTTGATGTACAGGAGATAATAAAGAGTGTAGAAAGTAATTATAAATATAGACAATCGATATTGTTAATTCTCTCTCATTTCTTCCTTCTGCTAAATAGAAAACACCCTCTAAAAATTCTTGTTCTTCAATTATATTTCCAACTAAATTTGAAATATCACAAATCATATCCTTGGATACCGCTACTTTTTCTAATTCTAATTTTTCCATACCGTTTCCTCCCTATTTCTTATTATAACATAAAACATATTGAAATTTTACTATTTATATTGCATAATAAAACAAGAAAGGAATGAAACTTATTATGGAAAAAATACAATCACAAATATTTAGTGCACTAGATTTTAGTGCTTTATTCTTACAAGAATTAAAGAAAAATCATATTCCAAAATTTAATCAAGATGAATTAGAAAAGGAACTTTATACTTATAGACAATTAGAAAAATTTAAGCCTTTGTTCTTAGATATGGACTGTCGTTATGAAAGTATTCAATTATCAGGGGCTATTTCTACTTTAGAAATTATTGGAGGAATTGCTTGGATTGGACTTCATCCAGAAATCAAATATATTCTTAGTGATACTTTAGCAGGAGAAGAGCATACTGCTACACTAGATACAGAAAAAGTCAATTTAACAAAAGAACTAGCAGATGATTATATTTTTAGAAAACGTCTTACTTCAAAAAGTCCAATTTCTCTAAATGTTTCTGTACTAAATCCAAATCGTAACTACTGCATAACAAGGGGCGATTATCATAATGCTCGAATTCATTGGAATCTAATTACAGACGCTAAAAAGGTAGTAGTTGCAGATGTAGAAGGTATTCCTGAGAATATTTCCCATTATATAACAAATCCACAAAATAGAAAAAGTATTATCCCAATAATCAATTCTTGGCAGCAATCAATTGAAGTGGAAGATGCTACTTTTGCTATTAGTCAAGGAACAGTAGATGGAATAGTAGAATGTGCAACGATACATTCACAAAGTTTAGATAAAGAAGCTGTGAGCAAAATGGTAGATTACGCTACTTTAGATAGCAACAGAGAAAATGTGAAAGTATATACTATAAAAAGATAAATAAAAAGCGATCCTTAGCTTAAATAAGGATTGCTTTTTCATTTTATTTTAAAATCTTTTTCCTGATAAATTCAAATAGTTTTTTATATTCTTCTTCGTGAATTAATAGTCCTTCTACTCTGTCAGCAACCATTTTCTCCAATTCTTCAAAATATACATACTTAACTTCTGAAACTTCTCTATCTCCAAAAACATAATCTTCTTCTAAATAATTACTTTCTACTTAAAAGACATAGCCAAACTCTTGATTTTTAGGATTTTTTGTACTTTTGACTATTGCTATAAGCTGTAAATCTTTTTCTTCCACCTCAATTCCAAGTTCTTCTTTTAGTTCTCTTACCCCCCGAGTAAAACTGTTTCTCCTGACCTAATATGACCAGCTGCAGATATATCCCAACAATTAGGGTGAGATTTTTTTATGGAACTTCTCTTTTGTAATAAAAGCTCCTTTTTATCATTCATAATCCAAATATGAGCTGTTCTATGAAAATTCCCGTCTTCATGAGCTTTCTCTTTTTCTTTCATCTTCCCAATAGGATTATTATTTTCATCAAATATGTCTATATATTCCAA
>CAZWXX010000127.1:0-3349 GCA_964637865.1 uncultured Muribaculaceae bacterium
CATACCATCAGTTAATTGAAGCATAATATCAATCGCTTCACTCATTGTTAAAGAACCACGTTTCTTAAGTAACTGTTTTAATGTCTTTCCCTCTACATATTCCATTACAATGTAATAAAGTCCATCATCTTCTCCAACATCATACATCTCAACAATATTAGGATGAGAAAGACTAGATGCAGAAAGTGCTTCACGTTGAAAACGTCTTACAAACTTCTCATCCCCCGACAAATCTCCTCTTAGTATCTTAATAGCCACATTACGATCTAATATAGTATCATAACCAAGGTAAACATTAGCCATGCCACCTTCACCAATACTTCTAATTATTTCATAGCGATCGTTAATCTTTTGCCCCTTTGTCACCATTAGCGTTCACCTTCTTCTTCTAAAATCAAATACGCAACCGAAATATTATCAGTACCACCCCTATTATTTGCTTTCCGAATTAATTTAATCACAGTATCCTCAATATCAGTATCCCCTATTAAAACTCTTTCTATCTGATCTTGTTCAAGCATATTCGTAAGTCCATCACTACAAAGTAATACTTCATTAATATCCATATCACAATCAAATATATCAACCTCAATGGGATCATTAGCACCAAGTGCTTTCATAAGTACATTCTTCTTTGGATGATCTTTTGCTTCTTCTTTTGTAAGTTCTCCAGCAGAAACTAAGAGATTAACCAAAGTATGATCATAAGTAACTTTATGCAGATGTCCATCCTTCATAACAAAGCCACTAGAATCCCCAATATTACCAAATAAAATATAATCTTTTGTTAAAATACTAAGTACTAAAGTAGTACCCATTCCCCTACTTTCTGGATGTTCTTTTTCATATTGAAATATCAACGTATTAATTTCACTAACACTATCCCGAATCCAGTTAACAGCATCCATTTTACTCATAGAAAAAAATGTTTCATTAAAGTGTTTACCCAAATAACTAATAGCAATACTAGAGGCTACTTCTCCTGCAGAATGACCACCCATTCCATCAGCAACAGCCATTAAATAGTCTCCCTTAGCATTCTTCACAATAATAACACTATCTTCATTATGATCTCTTACTTTGCCAGCATCGGTTAAATAAAAAGATTTCATAACTCCTCCTTCTTACTTCTAAGTTGCCCACAGGCAGCACTAATTTTGCCACCAAACTCACGTCTAATTGTTACATTTACATGATTCTTCTTCAGTATATCATAAAACTTCATAATTTGAAAGGCTTCACTTCGGAAAAACTCTAAGTTTTCTGTACTATTATAAGGAATCAAATTAACATAAGCATTCATCCCTTTAATTAAATGAGCAAGCTCTTCCGCATGTTGCACAGTATCATTCACATCTTTTAATAATATATATTCAAAAGTAATTCTTCTTGATGTCTTTGCACTATATTTTTTTAAAGAAGCCATTAACTCTTTTAAAGGATATACTTTATTAATTGGCATAATCATACTACGTAATAAATCATTAGGAGCATGAAGACTAATAGCAAGATTAACTTGATAAGGAAATAAACTAAATTCTTCTATTTTAGGAATAATACCACAAGTAGAAACGGTAATATGTCTACTTCCTATTTGAAGTCCAAAAGGATCATTAATAATCTGAATAAATTGAATAAGATGATCATAATTATCAAAAGGTTCTCCAATTCCCATCACAACTACATGGCTAATTCTCTCTTTCAAATCTTCTTCTACTTTTAATATTTGTTCCACCATTTCAAAGGTCTCTAAATTGCGGACTTTTTTTCGTCTTCCACTCTCACAAAACTTACATCCCATATTACAACCAACTTGACTAGACACACAAATACTTCTCCCATAATCATGCCTCATCAAAACCGCTTCCACGTGTTCCTCATCAGGCAGTTCAAATAAATATTTAACAACATCAGTATCTCGCTCAATCTGAACTATAGAAATACCACCCATTGAAAAATCACAGCGAAGTTGTTCTAAAATTTCACGTTTAATATTGGTAACATCGCTAAAATCTTTTATCTTTTTTTGATAAAGCCACCGATACATTTCTTCTGCATGATACTTACGAGCCCCATGAGATAAAAAATAATTAGTAAGTTTCCCTCTTGTCAAATCATAAATATTCATATAACCACATCCAAATCTAAATATCACCATTATAACACAAAAGAGATAGTTAAGGCTTTACTATCTCTGAAATTTCACCAAATTGAAAATAAGATAATTCCAAAAGTAACTTTTGAGGAACCTTTTGTAAATAAGTATAATAGTTTGTTAAATCATAGCGAATAGAAACGACATTGTAATTCTGATCTAATAAAAGTATAATTTCATTAAAAGCATCTCCATCTATAATATCCTCTCCTGTTAAAACTTGATAAAGTAATTTAGTAGATATCGTAAACTTTAATTCATACTCTCCATTACTATATTCAGTACGAGAAGAAAACTTAGCCTTCTTTAATATTTCATCAATAGTAGAAATAGAATAAAATTCATGAAAAAGATAAGGATTATCGGCAACGGTCCATAAATGATTAGAATTTTTTACAAAAAGATCTCCATCTCGATAATAAGAAGTAGAAAGTGCTAAATGAGTAACTGTAAATAACTCTTTTTTCCCCATTTTATCCCCCTCATATAAAGAAACATCCTCCCCCATAGTAACAAGATAACGATAATGATAATTTTCTTTTTCTAATAAGGATAATTGATAAGAATAAGGAAGTTCTTTTGGAGTCTCTTTCTCATTTTCTTTGGAAGTTGTAAGACTACTATGAGAAGTACGAACGAAGGCAATAACAAAAATAAAAAAGAGAGCATAAAACGAAAAGAAAAGAAAAGCTCGTCCTTTTTCAGTAGACCATAGCAAAGAAAGATATTCTCTAACTTTCGATTTCTTTTTATTTTTTACCTCTTTTTTCATCTTTTTCTCCTATTCCATTCTGAGAGTTTTTAATTTTTCTTTATCGACTCCATTTAAATAATCGCGAACTAGCATTCTCTTTTTTCCCTCTAACTGAATCTCTTTTAAAATAATTTCTCCATCTAAACAAGAAACCCCAATACCATCTGAATATATTTGAACAATATCCCCTGTTTTTTCATAAGTCTTTTCTTTTCCTATCTCACTTTTATATACCTTGAGTAACTTTCCATCTAGCATAGTATAAGCTCCTGGAGTTGGTGAAAGTCCTCTAATCTGATTAAAAACAGCACGTCTACTTTTATGAAAATCAATTTTTTCTTCTTCATGTGTAACATTATAAGCATAAGTAACATCCGCTTCACACTGCTTTTCCCGAGTATTTTCTCCTTTAAAAATAGAAGGTAAAGTCTCTAAAAGTA
>CAZWXX010000128.1:0-3346 GCA_964637865.1 uncultured Muribaculaceae bacterium
CTTTTTTTCTTGTAATACTTAGTGATATGTGTTATAATATGTGCACTTAGGGGGACTAGTATGAAAGAAAAATTAAATAATAAATTGCGAACCTTTTTGATTGCAATGTCATTTCCTGTTTTATTTTCATCAGGATGTTCTAAAATTCATGAAAGAGTAGCGATGCCTTCTTATATACATAAATCATTTATGGATGTTAATAAGCTTAGAGATAATTTTTTAGAGTCTTTTGCAGAGTATTTTGATTCTATAGATTTGGAATATACGGCTATGGAATCACTATTAAATGATGAAGATATTGCTGAAATTATTGATTATTCTAAAACTACGTGTGAATGTAATTTTGAATGGAATCATGATGTTTCTGAGTTAAAGAAGAAATGGAGAGAGAATTCTATTCAATTTTTAGAAAAAAATGTTCTTTTTCAGAGTGCCTTTTGTGATTATGGAGAGAGTGATTCTGATTTATTTCATGCTCAAGTAGATTTTGAAATTGCCTTAGATCGAGTAGTCGATGATTTAATTAGTCATGTATCTAATGATATCGATGAAGATATGTGTCGATTTGAGACACTTAGTTTAGTTTTTAATGATTTACCTGATTCGCTTTTAGGAAGATATAATATTAAGGATAATGTAGTTTTTTTAGATTATAAAAAAATTTTTGAGTATTCTAAGTGTAATAGCTTTGATAGTGTAGATTCTTTTGCTGATGTGTTAAGTCATGAATTAAATCACAGTAGACAAATAATTTGTGAAGAACGCTCTCAATTAGGGCAACGATATGACGATTTTTCTTATTCTAAATATGTTTGTAGTTTTATTATAGAATCATCTGCTGAGTCTGCAAAATATAATATGAATGATATTTCTTTTAATGATGAGGTATACACGTACTCATATGAGAGAAAGATGGAATCCTTGCTTTTTCTTCTTGCCGTTTGTCATGAGAATTCTGATTTAAAAGATTATTATGATTCTATTTTTGATACAGATTTAGAAGAATTTTATCAGTTTTTTGGATGTGAGACGGAAGAGGAAGTTTATAATCTTTATAAGATAATAGGTTCTATGGATGCATCACTTGGGCGAAATAGTCGATTAGATAGAAAAGAAATTAAAACAGTAGGAGATGCAAAAGCACTTATAGGCTATAATTATAAAATAAATATTTTTCATTCTATTCTTTCTGATATGGTTCGTTATACTTGTAATCATTCAGACTTTTCTTTAGAAGATAATTTAACTTTGTTTAAGATTGCAAAAGTTGCTGTGCTTGATGGGGCTTATAATGTTGTTGTAAATAAAAGTGGAGAGTTAGAGCGCATTTATGATTCTCAATTTGTAACGTCATTTAAAGAGTCTGAGGATATGTATTATATGTTTCTAAGTTTATATTATCAAACTGATGTTTCTGAAATGATTCAAATGGAAGAAGATTATGTGGATTCAGTGATAAATACAGCACAAAGTTTTTCTGTTGATCAGTATAGCTCGCCACGTTATTTAAGTGAAGCTACTTCACTTTTGGATAGATTTCCATTATTAGTGCCAATGTTTAAGGGCTTTTATGTTTCTCCTTATGAGTATGAAGGATTTATAGAGCGCAATCAAAATGTGTATGAGAAGAAAAAATGATTCATTGGTTGCAATAATACTTACTCTGTGTTAATATAATAGTGTTAGAAATTTGGAGGGATTCGATGGAAACTGTATTATTAGTGATATCCATTTTATTAATTATTATTGTACTTTTACAAAGTGGTAAAGCAGAAGGGACTGCTGGTATTATTTCTGGTGGTAGTGGAGAACTTTTCCGTGAACGAAAGGAACGTGGTGCTGAGTTATTAATTAGTCGAATTACATTATTACTTGGACTTTCGTTCTTTGTGATCTGTTTAGTTGCATCATTTATGTAAAAAGACTTTGTTTTTAAGTCTTTTTATTTTATAATAATAATAGTTAAGAATATGAGGGTGAAAAATATGAAAGAAAAGATTATAGAAGTACTAAGAAAACAAAATAGAGCAATTGATATTTTTGATATGTGTGAACTTCTTAATATGACTAGTGTTGATGATATGAAAATGTTATTAGATGAGTTAGAGAAGTTAGAAAAAGATGCTACTTTATATCATACCAATAAAGATCGATATATGTTAACAGAGAATAGCCATTTGAAAAAGGGAGTTATGCGTGCTAATAAAAAAGGTTTTGGATTTGTTGATGTGGAAAGTCTTGATGATGACATTTATATCAGTAAAGAAAATATGAATGGGGCTATTCATAATGATGTTGTTTTAGTGGAAGTTATTAGCAAGCTTAATATTGATCGTTTAGAAGGTAGAGTTTTGAGAATTCTTAAGAGAGAGGCTACTCAATATATTGGGGAGATTAATTTTTCTCGGGGAATTGGTTATATTACGTTGGATGATGCTAAAATTAATTTAAAAATAGAAGTTGCAAAGGAAGACTCTCTAAATGCTGTAGATGGGCATAAAGTCGTAGTTTCACTTTTAAGAAAATTAGATAATCATGGTAGATATACAGGAAAAGTAGAAGAAATTATTGGACATAAAAATGATCCAGGAGTTGATATTTTATCTATTGTTTATAAATATAACATTGAAACAGAGTTTAGTGATGAGGTAAAGCAAGAGGTTTCTTCTATGCCAATGGAAGTTTTAGAAAGTGATCTTCCTGGTAGACGTGATTTACGTGATATGGAGATTTTTACTATTGATGGAGATGATACAAAAGATATTGATGATGCTATTTCTATTGAAGAACTTCCTAATGGTAATTATAAATTAGGTGTGCATATTGCTGATGTTTCTTATTATGTGAAAGAGGGAAGCCCCTTAGATCTTGATGCAATGGAAAGAGGTACTAGTGTTTATTTGGTGGATCGTGTTATTCCAATGTTACCTCATGAACTTTCTAATGGAATTTGTTCATTGAATCCTAATGTAGATCGTCTTGCTATTTCCTGTATGATGGAGTTTAATAAAGATGGAAAGCAAGTTGATTATGAAATTTTTGAAAGTGTGATTCGGTCTCGCAAACAAATGACTTATAAAAATGTTAATCTTATTTTGGAAAAGAATGAAATACCAGAGGGTTATTCAGAATATGCAGAGTCTCTTTATAAAATGGAATGTCTTGCTAAAATTTTGCGAAAGGCGAAAGAAAAACGTGGATATATTGATTTTGAAGTAGATGAAGCGAAAATTTTAGTAGATGAAAATTGTAAGCCTACTTCTATTGTTCTTCGTGATCGTGGACTTGGAGAGATGCTCATTGAAGACTTTATGATTGCTGCTAATGAGTGTGTAGCTAGTCATAT
>CAZWXX010000129.1:0-3343 GCA_964637865.1 uncultured Muribaculaceae bacterium
AAGTATTGAATCAAAGTATGTAAATCATAATGTCATAAAGTAATCACCTTTATGATGAAAAAAAGAGATAGAAAGAGTGGATGAATATGAAAAAAAGAATGGGACAAATAAAGAAATATTGGGATAATTCTACAGAGAAAAAACAAGTAGGAATTGTGTTATCTGTTGTAATTATTCTTGTTTTAGTTGTACTCATTCCACTTTCTCTTGCTGCCTTAGAGCCTACTAAAAGTGTCATTATCACATCTAGAAATACTAGTTATGAAAATAAAGAGGCAGGGTCTTGGCAAATTAAAAAGAGTGGGAAATGGAGTGAACCAGGATATGCTGAGATTAGTTTTGATGTCAGTACTGTTAGAAAGACGAAGTATCAGTATACTGATATTATCTTGGTACTTGATACTTCTGGATCTATGGAAGGGGAAAAGATTACAAGATTAAAGGAAGATACAAATGAACTATTAGACACTCTTTTAGAAAATAAAGAGAATAAAGCAGCAGTGATTCAGTTTGATACGAACTCTAGTATTATCACAGGACTCACAAGTGATAAAGAAGTTTTAACAAATGCCGTAAATAGTCTAACACCAAATGATACGACTAATTATTATAAAGCATTTTTGAATGTAGAAGAAATACTAAAAGAATATAGGCAAGAAAAGAATAGAAAGTGTATTGTCTTATTCTTAACAGATGGATATCCAAATGAAGGAATGCCTAATGAAAAAGCGCAATATAGAATCTTGAAGTCATTATATCCATTTATTACTATTAATGGGATCCAGTATGAAATGGGTGAAACGATTAAAGATGAGATTAAAAGTGTAAGTGACTTTCAATATGTAGCAGATAGAGAAAATTTAGAGAATGCCTTAGTGAAGGCATCGATCGCTCCTGTTATTTATGATCATTTTGAGATTACTGATTTTGTAGAAAGTGAGTATTTTATAGTAGAAGCGGAGTCTGATATTGAGGTTAGTGATGGTAAAGCTACCTTGGATAAAGAAAAGCAAACGATAAACTGGAAGATAGATCAATTCAAATCAGGGCAAGAAGCGAAAATGACAATTAGAGCAAAACTAAAACCAGAATACTTTAGCCAAGGTGGAATCTATCCAACCAATAAGAAAGAAATTATTAAAAGTAAGATCGATGATCAAGAAGAGGACATCGATAGTACCAAAACACCAGTTCTCGCCGATAACTATAAAGTCATCTATGATGGAAATGCTCCAGAAGACTGTAGAGTAAGTGGAGTACCAAGAGAGGAAAATAAGAGTGTCTTTGAACTAGTAAACATTAGTGAAGAAGTTCCAGTATGTGAAGGATATCAATTTAAAGGCTGGGTTATTGCTAGTAAAAATGTGAAGAGAATGGATCATGAGAGATTCTATATGCCAGAAGATGATGTAGTGCTAAAAGCAACTTGGGGAAAAGTTAGTATTAAGAAATCGATGACAGGAGAAGTATATACCGTACAGACATTTTATAAGATGATGCAAAATGAAGCGGTACCAGATGATATTAAGAGTGAGTTTGTGTCATCCACTTCAGGAATTAACTTTGAAAATGCTCCCTCTAATAGTAATGGAAAAGGAGTCTATATCCATGCCCCAACAAAGAATGAAGAGTTTCCAGTTCTTTATTACCGAGGGGCAGTAGAGAATAACAATGTCAAATTTGGAGGATTCTGTTGGAAAATCGTTAGAACGACTGAAACTGGTGGTGTAAAGATGATCTATAATGGAACACCAGATGATGCAGGAGGATGTACGAATAAGATAGGAGATGCCACACAAATAGGGAAAAGTGCATTTAATTCTAGTTCTAGTTCTCCAGCGGATGTAGGATATATGTATGGAACGCGTTATACTTATAATCAAGAATATATTCCATATTGGTATTCACATATTGGAAGAACTACTAGTCGAAATAATATTTTATCTTCTACTTATATGTCTTCTTCTTATAAATATTATTATGGAGATAGTATCAGATGGGATGAGGGAACAGGGACTTATATACTTGAAAATAGTGATGGAAGTGAAGTCGTTGCCACAGAGTGGTCAGAGGTTAAGAATAATGTCAAAGGAAGATATACTTGTTTTCGTAATGGTAATGGAACTTCTTGTAGTAGTGTTTCTTATATAGCAGATGCTAGTAGTTCTGATCTTTATACATTAACACTTAAGAATAATGAAACTTTAGAAAGTGTAGATAAAACATGGAACTATGGAAAAGAAGTAGTTTATGAGAATGGAGTGTACACGATTCAAAATCCAAGTACAATAAAGAGCAGTGAATGGTATTCTAAAGGTAGTTCGGTAACGAGAAGTTATATGTGTTCAGATGGAGGAGTGAGTTGTAGTAATATTCGATATGTTACTAATTATGCAACTACTTATACTAGTTATGTAGAAATGAGTAATGGAGAGACTTATGAAAGTCTATTACAAGAGGGAAAGAATAAGAAATGGATTTATGGAAATGATGTAGAGTGGGATGGAAGTAAGTATATCTTAAAAGATACCTATGAGAGTAGTCCTCTAGACTGGGATAGTGATTATAAAACAATCGCTACAAAATATCATTATAGTTGTTTTAGTACCGAAAATAGTTGTACACAGGTAGGATATATTCATTATTTTAGTAGTGGTTCTCCTATTTATTATTTAAAGTTAAGTGGAGGAAAGAATATAGAAGATGCAAAGAATGAAATGTTTGTAAACACGAATGATTCTACAATAAAGAAAAAAATAGATACATGGTATCAAGCGAATATGATAGAGTATACTGATAGGTTAGAAGACACGATATGGTGTAATGATCGAAGTATCTATAATGGACCATTAAAGAGTAAAGATGAAGATTCTAGTACAAATGTTTTTACAGACTTTGGAGCGGATGGAAGAAATATGGTTTTATATCAACCAAGTTTGAAGTGTAGTAATAAGCTAGATCAGTTTACAGTGAGTGAAGAAAATGGAAATGGAGCATTAACGTATCCAGTAGCACTGTTAACAGCGGATGAATTAACGTTAGCAGGACATGGTAAAATGCATTCGTTTAGGAATTTAAGTTATTTATATACGAATGAGTATTGGTGGGCTTTGTCGCCGTCTACCTTCAACAGGAACTATACTTATGGCTACATTGTCTCCTCTCATGGCCACCTGCAAGGCAACAACATCGACTCTTCGTATGGTGTTAGGCCTGCAATATCCCTTGCTCCAGGCTCTATCGTCGGAGGTGGAGATGGTAGTATGAATGATCCATTCACAGTTGATTTGGATCCAAATGTGTCTTGAGAAGGGCTTTTGCTCTTTTTCTTTTTGTTTGCGTA
>CAZWXX010000130.1:0-3325 GCA_964637865.1 uncultured Muribaculaceae bacterium
ACAACCATCAAATTCATAAGTGCCTGAAAAATAATTTGAAAGACCATACCAAAAGCCAAATACTTAGGAAACGCTTCTTCTGCCTTTAATGCTATTTTAATACCACAATATAAAAGAAGAAGAAAAAGACCACAAACAATAATTACCCCCATAACACCAAACTCTTCTGAAATAATAGAAAAAATAAAATCTGTCTGTGGTTCTGGCAAATAAAAGTGCTTTTGAATGGAATTTAAATAACCATTTCCAAGCAACCCCCCTGGACCAATCGCATAAAGAGACTGAATAATTTGAAAACCAGTTCCAAGAGCATCACTCCAAGGATCAACAAAAGAAGTAATTCTATCCATTCTATAAGGTGCAATAATAATTAAAATAATAATACCAATAACTCCTATAATACCACATCCCATAAAAAACTTCATATTAACCCCAGCAATAAAGAGAAGAGAAACAATAGACACAACTAAAATAACTCCAGTTCCAAGGTCGGGTTGTAGCATAATAAGGCCAAAGAAAAAAAGACTCACACCAAGAATAGGAAAAACACCATCTTTCAAACTCTTCAAAAACTTATTACTATTTTCTAAATATTTACTAGTAAAAATAATAAGACCTAACTTCGCAAACTCACTTGGCTGAATTCCCAAAGAACCAATTCCAAACCAACTTCTACTACCATTACGAATACTGCCAATTCCAGGAATTAATACCAAAATCAAGAGAACAAGACAAACAAATAAAATAGTATTCGACTTTTCTTTATAAACAGAATAGTGAATTTTAGAAATAGATACCATAACAAAAATACCCACGGCCAAAAAAATAGCCTGATATTTAATATAATGAAAACTATCATGAAATTTATACTCTGCCCAAATACTAGATGCAGAATAAATCATAATAAGACCAAATACAGATAAAGCTATAACGGTAGCAAATAAAATTTTATCCATTTCTCTTTTCATCTGATCACCTAATAAATTATATTGTAAATTAAGAAAAAAAGACCCAAAAAAAGATGTTAGTACTATCCAAACATCTTTAATAAATAGCCTTTTCTATTGCATTAGCAACAGAAGAGACAATAGGTAGAATAGAAGAAGAAACATTCGAAATACTCTGATTTTCACTCACTTCTGCTTTCATCTTCTCAACATCCACATGAATAACAACATCAATAGAATTATAATATCCATCTTTTAGTTGAATAGTATCATTCATAGAAGAAGAATACTCTTTAGTAAATACTTTGGAATTTCTAACCATCGACCATCCATAAGGGGCAAATATAGATCTATTGGTAACAATAGTAACTTTTACTTTTCCATCATCCGTAAGCTCATAATCAATATCTGCGATCTCTGGTTTTTCTTTATTAATATCAAAAACCTTATACTCTACCTCTTTTTCATTGCCAAACATGTCTCGTATAACTACAGAAGAAGAAATATTAGAAGAAAAGACTTTAGAAACTGATTTTTTATCATTAGATAAAATCCAACCATCCCCTATTTCCATTAACTCCTCTGTAGCAGAAATAGTAACCACAACATCCTTATTCGTCATAACATGATCTTGATTACTAGTAGTAACTTTAATACCCGATACTTCTCTATCAATATTAGAGATTACACAAGAGACAGTAGTCTCATTCCCAGCTAAATCACGAATAACAACACTCTCTGTTGCGTTCTCAGAAAATACTTTTACAGCTTCTTTTTTACTGGAATTTAAAACCCAGCCTTCCGTTTCTATATAAAATGCTTCATCCGCTACAATCTTTCCAACAACACTCTTGTTTGTCTTAGCACTAGGACTTACAATAAAAGATGCTTTAGGTGGTGTTTTATCAATATTTTGAACTTCTACCACAACATACCCAACATTATTATAATCATCTTTTAATAAAACTTTTTCTATTTCATTCTTCTTAAATACTTTTCTAAATACTCTAGAATGTTCTACCATTTGCCATCCATTTGGTGTAAAAACAGATTTTGTAGTAGTAATAATTACTTCTACATCCCCATTTGTAAGTTCCCTCGTACTATAAGAAATACCGTCATTAACAACAGTAGGAACATTCTTATTAATATCAAAAACTCTATACTCAACCAAAGCTTCATTTCCAGCAAGATCAGAAATAACAACACGACCAGATGTATTCTCAGAAAATATTTTACTAAGTGACTTTTTATCTTTAGATAAAATCCAACCATCAAGAGGTTTCAAAGCTTCTAAAGATTGAATGGTAACTGTAACATCCTGATTTGTTTTTTGATAATGATTACTAGTCTCAACAATATAAATAGGTCCATCTCTATCAATAGTAAAAGTAAGAGTAGTAACATTATAGGCTTTATCAACAACTAAAATCTCATACTTCCCATTCTGTTGAAATGTATATGTATTAGCAAGTGAAACACTATTTCCATTCACCTGTACTTCTAACAAATGATCTTCTAAAATAGAAATATTTCCATCAGTCTGAATAAAAGACTGATCCAAAACACCAGAAATAATAGGTGCAGTAGTATCATCTAAAATAACATTAATCTCATCCAAAACCTTTTGTAAAGATACTTTCTCATCGCTAATCATATTAGAAACTTTTATGACTATTTGCTTTTCATCCCTATATTTTATTGCATTCAATATATCTTCTCTACTCTTTGCGTTTTGTACTTTGGTTTGTAAATTCTGCACCAACTTTTTAACATCAATATCTTTCTCATCAGAAGTATTAGGATCTTCTGGTTCTACTTCATCTGATGGTTTTATAGGATTAACTGGTACATCAGAAGAAGTAGAATCACCAGATGAACCATTATTTCCACCATTGGATGGATTATTTTCTGAAAAATTATTATTAGTAGTACTATTTTGACCACCAGTAATTACTTCAACGACAGAATCCATATTTATATTTTCAGAAGCAAATGCCTGAACATAAACACCCTCTTGTTCTTTTAAAGAGTTTTTATAATTATTAAGACTAGCATTTTCATAAGCATTATCCTTATCTTCTATTATCATATCATTACTATGACTAGATTCGTCAAAACTTGCTACATCATCCTGATATTTATAATCTGTATCCTCCTCTTGATAAGTCGTACTTGGATTTGCAAACACAAAAGTACCTAATCCTAAAAACAAAATAATTGCAATTACCAAAATTTTCTTCTTATTCATAATCATACTCCCTACTATCCTATGTTATTTAATTATATCAAAAAATAGATAAAATTCAACTAGTTTTGCCAAATTGTTAATTTTGATATCGATATCCCGTTTTAATATAAATTTTGATTTAGATATC
>CAZWXX010000131.1:0-3268 GCA_964637865.1 uncultured Muribaculaceae bacterium
GATATCTATTAGACTTTTCTTCTTTTTCTTTTTTTGCTTTTGTTTTTTCTTTGCCATAGTGGTAACCTCTTCTATATATTAAAAATATTATAAATTAAAATGGAGCTATTTATCAAATTTATGGTCAGTAGCCAACTGAAGTGATAGATAAATTCTAGTTTTTTCATCTTTTCTTTTTGTTTTTTAAACGTTTGATAGTAGTTTATCAGGTATATTAGATTTAGAGTTGTGATTGCGATTTTAAGTAAGGGAGTGCAGTTTTTGATTATTGCTAGCAGTAATGCTGTTGAGAGACTTAAAGAAAGTGTTTTTAATACATATATTGGATTTTGGAAGAGGCAACTTATTATCTTTTTTCCTTTTGCAAGTAGTAGTCCTAATAGGAAGAAGAAAAGTGCAATTCCAATTTTATAGATAAATTGATTTCTTTGTAAAAATACGGTTTTACTTAATGGCGTATATTTTTCGTAGTATGCGAGAATTACTCTCCATAATGATAGAAATAGTAGAATAAAACTATAAATTGTATTGATAGAATGTTTTTCTTTTTCAGGAATTTTTTGATTGATTGAAAAAAGTTTTGCTAGTAAGTTAAAGTAGGCAATTACGTGTTTTTTTAGAGTGATGGTTAGGAAATAGATAAGGGCAAAAATACTGATACTAAACCAATAAAAATTAAGAGGCATTTTATCACCTGATTTCTTGATAGGCTTATTATACCATGTTTTTCTTTTGTAAAGAAGTGTTTCTTATGATATATTAATGGTAGGATGTGATAAGATGCGAGTAGAATTAAAAGAATATGTTGAGAAAAATATTTTACCTGAGTATGCGAAGAATGATGAGGGACATGGAATAGAACATATTCAGTATGTTATAAGACGCAGTTTAAAGTTTGCTAGTATGGTTTCTGATATTGATATTCATGAGGAAATGGTTTATGTTATTGCATGTTATCATGATATTGGACATTCTATTGATCCTAAAAATCATGAGAAAGTGTCTGCCGATATTTTGCGTAATGATAGTATGTTAAAGGGATTTTTTAGTGATGAGGAAATTGAGGTGATGGCAGAAGCAGTGGAAGACCATAGAGCATCTTTAGAACATGAGCCCCGAAGTATTTATGGTAAAATTGTCTCTTCTGCTGATAAAAATGGAACCGTTGATGAAGCGTTACAGAGGACTTATACTTATAGATTAAAGCATTATCCTAATTCTTCTTTAGATAAGATTATTGAAGACTCTAGACAACACTTGATTTTAAAATTTGGAGAGAATGGTTATGCAAGAGAGAAGATGTATTTTGAAGATGAAGAGTATAGAAAGTATTTAGAAGATCTTACATGTCTTACTAGTGATAAGGAATTGTTTGCTACTAAATATAAACAGGTTAATCATTTAAAACAATAAGTGGATGAGAGATGAAATTCCTAATAGGGATTTTTTCTTTTTAAAATATTTTCACCTTCGTCTTGATTAATTGGTGTATTAATAGTATACTTTAAGATAGGAAAGAATAGGTAAAGGGGAAGAAAGTATGTTTGATAGAATTGTTTATATTAGTGATCACACTGCAACAGTAAGACTCAAAAAAGATGCAGAGATTGTTATGAATCTTATGAATTTGCATATTATCTTTGAAGATAAAGAAAAATCAGTTTTAGGTGAAATTGATGATTTGGATGAAGATAGTGTAAAGGTTCGTTTTTTAGGTGAAATTGTAAATGGTAAACTTATTGGTGGTGTTATTCGTAAACCTACAATGGATGCTGTTATTCGTGCTATTAAGCCAGAAGAAGTTCCTATGATTGTTGGAGAAGATAAAAAAGGAAATATGCTTCTTGGAGTTAGTCCTTTTTATAACGATCATCCAGTTTATTTAGATGTCAATGGCTTTTTTAGTAATCATTTTGCGATCATTGGTAATAGTGGTGCTGGTAAAAGTTGCGGTGTTTCTAGAATTTTTCAAAATATGTTTCATGACATGCGACTTTTTCCATATCGTTCTAATATCTTACTATTTGATTCTTCTGGAGAATATTATAATGCCTTTAAAGATCTAAATAAAATTAATCCTAATTATAATTATAAATTCTATACAACGAACGAATCAGATGGCTTTGGTGAAAAACTTCGTCTTCCTATTTGGCTTTTAAATTCTAGTGATATAGCTTTGCTACTCGAAGCGACTGAACATTCTCAATTACCTATTATTGAGAGAATGTTAAAACTTGCAATGATTTTTGCTGAAGATGATGGAGAAGCTCGTAAATATAAGAATCATTTAATTGCTAAAGCAATTATGTCTATTTTATATACTAATCAAACTGGTCCAAATAAGAGAAATGATATTTTTTCTATTATTGCTAGTTGTTCTACTGAAGAATTTAATTTAGAATCTGTTTTACAAGGTGTTGGTTATACTAGAAAGTTCAGGGACTGTTTCTTAATTGATTCTCAAGGACAATTTACAGAAAGTGTTTTATTGACTGAATATGTCTCTAGTTTTATTCATGAAGAGTTTGATACTTATGAACCAACTGGAAATGTTTATTATACCCTTGCTGATTTAGAAAAAGCCTTGAATTTTACACTTATTAGTGAAGGATGGCTTCGTAATGAAAATACATATGGGGATGCTGTTACGATTCGTGTTCGTCTTCATTCTTTGATTATTGGACCATATGCTAAATACTTTGATGTTGCCAATTATGTTAGTTTAGATACTTATTTATCTTCTTTAGTTATTCAAAATGGGAAGAAGTATCAAATGGTTAATATTAATTTAGATGATGTAGATGATGATTTTGCTAAAGTGATTACTAAAATTTACTCTCGTCTTATCTTTGAATTTGTGAAAGGCTTAAAAAATCGTGCCTCTATTCCATTCCATATTGTAGTGGAAGAAGCGCATCGTTATATTCAAAAAGATACCGACAATTTCTTGATTGGTTATAATATCTTTGATCGTATTGCTAAAGAAGGACGTAAATATGGACTTATTTTGGGGCTTATTACACAAAGACCTGTGGAACTTTCTGATACTGTAATTTCTCAGTGTTCTAATTTCTTGATATTCAAGATGAATCATCCAACTGATATTGAGTATATTAAAAAAATGGTTCCAAATATTAGTGAAGAGATTGTGGAAAAGCAAAAGAGTTTGCAGTCTGGTACTTGTTTAGCGTTTGGTCGTGCATTCAAGATTCCATTAATTGTTAAAATGCAAATGCCAGATCCTGAACCTATGAGTGGAAACTGTGAT
>CAZWXX010000132.1:0-3254 GCA_964637865.1 uncultured Muribaculaceae bacterium
GAAGAAGATGTTCAAAATGATAATGGTAGTATTACTTTGGAAGTGGGAGAGGAATTTATAAAAATAGTATTTCTAGATATTCAGCATGCTAAATGGTGGAGTGTATATAGAGAACATTCAGATGGTATTCGATATGAACAAATAGATATCATTTTGTATCATGAGATTAGAGATAATAGATATAATCAAATCATAAAATATTCCGCTCATATGGAAGATGAGGAATTTTCTTATATCACTGGTTCTTGCTTTTCTTATTTAAATGATAAAATAGTATATAACTGGGTAGAAAATAGGGTAGTACCGATTGAAGATTTAGAGAAAATTCAATATAGTAAAAATATGAATTTAACGGAGTTAATTGGAATGGCGGATGAGAAGAGTAGTCATATTATTAAAAAGGAAAGTTTAAAATTAAGTTTGTCCATAGAAAAATAGACTTTTAGAACAGTTGCTATCATGGCAACTTTTTTGATTTGTTAGGTAATAGATGCTATAATAGATTTAAGAATTATAAGAAGAGGTAAAGATATGAAAGATATGATTATGACACATGCGAAAGATATTGATGGAGTGAGTCCTGTTATTTTATTAAAATTAGCGAAGAGAGATATTGATTTTTATCTACTAGAAATAGATGAGGTAGAAGAAAAAGTTCCATCTTTATTACAAGAAAATTTAGATATTTATGAAAATATTTATGTAACAGATTTATCACTAAGTGAAGAATTATATGAGTGGATTGAAAATCAACCTTGGAAAGATAAGTTTCATGTGTTCGATCATCATATTAGTCAGGAATATGCAAAAAAGTATCCATGTGTGACATTAGATACTAGTGAATGTGCAACTTCGCTTTTTTATCAGTATTTAAGAAAAAATTATGAACAGATTAACACTTCTAAAATAGTAGAGTATGTAGACCACGTAAAAAATCTTGACTTATGGCATTGGGTTGCAAAGGAAGATTTTACTGCAAAAAAATTAGGTGATTTATTTGAAATTTATGGAAATTTAGGCTATATTGAACATTTTATTAAGAATTTAGAAGAGAAAAGCACGCCTATTATTGCAGATGGCGAAGAAGAACTTTTAAAAATAGAAGAAGCTAGAATCGAGCGTTATTTTGAGAGAAAGAATGAACAATTGATGATATTTGATTATCAAAATTATAAGATGGGAGTTGTTTTTGCAGAAAACTATCGTAGTGAACTTGGTATGTTACTTCAAAATGCTCATCCAGAACTTGATTTTATTGCTATGATTAATGCAGGTGGTGGTGTTAGTCTTAGAACGCAAAGGAATGACGTGGATTTAGCGGAGTTAGCAACTACACTCGGAGGTGGAGGGCACAAAAAGGCAAGTGGCTTTGGTATTAGTAATGAGAAGAAAATAGAGATTGTCAAAATGATTTTTGAAGAAGTAAAAGAGGAGGGAGAAAGATGAGAATTGTTAGAAAAACATTGGTTGGTGCATATGCAGTGATTGTAAAAGAAGAAAAAATTGCATTAATTAAAAAGGCTTGTGGTGGTGATAAAGGCAATTATGATTTACCAGGTGGTGGAATAGAACATGATGAAGATCCTATTGATGCACTACATAGAGAATGTAAAGAGGAACTTGGTGGTACTGTTTTAAAGGCGGGGCTTTGGGATACAGCAAGTGTTAATGTCAAGTGGAGGGTGAATCGGTTTTTAACGGAAGACTTACAGAGAATTGGAATTTTATATAAAGTAGAAATTAAAGAGTCTAGAATCAAAAGTGGAGATGACTGTATTGATTCTGATGGAGCAGTATGGGTTAAGATGGATAAGTTAACAGAAGAAAATACTTCACCACTTTTATGGTACGTGATAGAAAAATTAAAAAAAGGTAAAAAATAAGCGATGAAAGTTGTTACAAAGACACGTACTGGCTCTTATGCAGTCATTATAAAAGATAGAAAGATTGCGTTAATAAAAAAAGCACGAGGAGGCTATAAAGGAAAGTATGATTTACCAGGTGGAGGAATAGAACATATGGAAACACCACTAGAAGCTTTATATAGAGAATGTAGAGAAGAAATTGGTGCTAATGTCATTCATACTGAACTTTTAGATGTTACTTCTGTTAATATTAAATGGTTAATGAAAGAAGAGTTAACGGAAGATTTGCATCATATTGGTGTTTTGTATAAAGTAGAAATTGCAGAGGATAATTTAAAGAAAGATGCAGATGGACTGGATTCTGATGGTGCCCTTTGGTTAGATATTGATGATTTGAAAGAAGATAATGTGAGTCCTTTTGTTTGGCATTGTCTTAAAATAATGAATTATAAATAGGAGAGAGAATATGGAAAAAGAAATAACAAATGCAAAAGATTTTTTAGGATGTGAAGTAGAGGTTATAATGGATAGAAAGCTTGGAACGCTTCATCCAAAACATGGGTTTATCTATATGCTAAATTATGGATATATTCCAAACACTTTATCCCCTGATGGTGAAGAATTAGATGCTTATGTTGTTGGCTGTTTTGAAGCAGTTGATACTTTCAAAGGAAAAGTGATTGCCTATATCCATAGAATAAATGATAATGATGATAAATTAGTAGTAGCACCGATTGATAAAGATTATACTGATGAACAAATTAGAGCATTAACAGAATTTCAAGAACAATTTTTTAATTCTATTATCATAAGAAAATAGAAGTGATAGTTTTACCATTTCTATTTTTTCGTATAGATTAAACATCCATCTTTTGCATCAGAAAAGTATGCAGGAAAATAAATATAACTATATTCGGACCCTGAGAAAATTTTTTTCCTTAAGTCTTTATCAAAAATTGGAGTTTCATCACAACCTTGATTATTAAAAGGATCATAAATATAGGAAATAATTTTTCCATCTTTATTTAAAAACTCACTATAGGTTTCTATCAAATCTCTGTAGAGACATAACTTTTCTTCTCTATTTTTTCCATCATAGATTACATTTGGATAACAGATAATATTAGAAAAGTATATAATGTCATAGCTTTTATTTAATATATTGGGTAAAGTAGTGATATTACTTTCTAATAATTGGGTATTAGTATTTGATAATCTTTCTTGTAATTTCTGATAGTTATTACCTTGCATATAATTTACAAATTCTTTTTGTTCATAGTAGGGAAGTCCATATTGGAAAAGCTTTTGACCGATTTGTCGTTTATCAAAGTTATGAAACATCTCTTGCCAAAAGATTTGTGAAGATTCAGATAAGTTTTTCTTAATATA